>DATMAF010000025.1:0-2552 GCA_035560315.1 Terriglobia bacterium
CCGCCGGTGGCGCGCGTGGTGCTGGATCTGGATGCTGCGCTGCCGTATCAGATTCGAACTCAGTCCAACGGGCTGGTCATTGCCTTAAACTCGTCCGCGAGCGCGATGTCATCCCCGAATGTGTCGGAGCCTCCAGCCCGAAATGCGGCAGCGGAGGCCGCTTCGAATCCGACCTCTGTTGCGGCAGAGCCGGTGCTGTTGGCTTCCTACAACCCTGCGAAGGTGGTTGCTCCCGTCGGACGGAGCGAGCCGCCGGTGGGCGCCATGGAGCCGCCCTCGGCGGCAGCCGCAATGCCGGAAGAGGAACCGCTTCCGGCGCCAAGTCAAAACAGCGGGCCGGAACCTGGCTTCCTTGCGCCCGCCGCTTCCCTGAGTCCGGCCGCGCAAGCCACCTCTGCCGCGGCAAGCCAGGCGATGCCGGCCAGTTCCATTGCGGAGGTTTCCACGCAGCCGCCGGTATTGCTGGCGCAGCAACGACCCGCGGCCGCTGCTGCCGCTCCGGCCATGCAAGCGGAGCAGCAGACCTTTACGGGCGAGCCGATCTCGCTGAACTTGAAGGACGTGGACCTGAAGGATTTCTTCCGGCTGATGCACGAGGTCAGCGGGCTGAACGTGGTTCTGGACCCCAACGTTTCCGGGGTGGTGACGATTGTCCTGGACGAGGTCCCCTGGGATCAGGCCATGGATGTGGTGATGAAGAACAACGGCCTGGAGGCGCGAACCACGGGCAACGTGGTGCGCATCGCGCGCGTTTCCACGCTGGAAGCGGAAGCCAAGGCCCAGCTTGCCAAAGCCCAGGCGGAGCAGCAGCGGGAAGAGCTCGCCACGCCCACCCAGACCGTAACGCGGACGCTCAGCTATGCCACCGCCGCCGACCTGGTGGCGCCGCTGAAGCGATTTCTTTCGGCGCGGGGCGACATCGTGCCGGACCCGCGCACCAATACCTTGATTGTGACGGATGTGCCGGCCAGCATCGCCAAGGTGGACGCTCTGCTGGGCAGCCTGGATCGCAAGACACCGCAAGTGGAGATTGAAGCGCGCATCATCGCCGCCAGCCGTTCCTTTGCCCGGGACATCGGCGTGCAACTGGCGGTCTCGGGAGCCAGCGGGAACGTGGTGCTGGGCGGAGCCGGAATTGTGGGTGAGAGCCCCATCCGCCGCGGAACGGTGCCGCCGCTATTCATCGGAACGCCGCCGGAAGGCACGGAAACCCGCTTCGCAAACGTGGCGCAGCCGCTCGCCGTGAATTTCGGAGCGGTGGGCCCCACCAGCGGTTTCTCGATGGTGCTGACGGGCGGCAGCCGCTTCGCGCTGGACTCGATCATTACGGCCGCGGAATCGAAAGGCCTCGGGAAGCTCCTGTCGCGTCCCAAGATCATCACCCAGAACAACGTGGAGGGCAACGTCGAGCAGGGCGTGCGCATTCCGATCCAGACCACCATCAATAACACCATCAGCACGCAGTACATCAACGTGACCTTGCGGCTGACCGTAACGCCCCAGATTACCGCCGAGGGAACCATCTTCCTCAAGACCGATATTGAGAACACCACCATCAATCCCGGCATCCCGCGCATCCTGGGCCAGCCCGCGCTCAACACGCAGTCGGCCAACACCCAGGTGCTGGTTTCGGACGGCGGCACGGTGTTCTTCGGCGGCATCATCCAGACCGAGAACAACCTGAACGAAAACGAGGTTCCCCTGCTCGGAAGCATTCCTCTGGTGGGCAACCTCTTCAAGCGCCGCTCCACCTCCACGACAACGCAGGAGCTGCTGTTCTTCATCACTCCCAAGATCACGCAGTCGTAAGCTGGTTTCTGATTACCGCCGGCGAGGACTCCCCCTGCGGGAGTCCTTGCCGTTTTTTCAAGGCAGGTGCTTATTTCCCCTCCTTCCCAAAGCAATCCTTCGGCCTTCGCCAGGACGGGACTCTCTGCCATCGCCCGGCGGCTGGCGCGTTTGCGCTCCCGGATGGCCAACGAACGGCTGGATGCCTTCCTGGTTACTGCCCTGCCCAACGTGCAGTATCTGACCGGCTTCAGCGGCAGCGCCGGCGTTCTGCTGGTTACCTCGTCGGCGTCGTGCTTTTTCACCGATCCCCGTTATGACATCCAGGCCCACGAGGAAGTCGCGGGCTCGCGCGTCTCCATCGTAAAAGGATTTGCAGGCGTGGCGGCGGCCAAACGGGCAGCCCGGATTGCGGGCAAGCGCATTGGCCTGGAGGCCGATACGCTGCCTTTCGCCGGCTACCGGCGGCTTCAGGATGCGCTGGCCAAGAAAACGGTGGTGCCGACGCACGGCTGGATCGAAGCACTGCGCGTTGAAAAGGACGAAGGGGAGATTGCGCTGATACGACAAGCCGTGGAGCTTGGTTCGCGAGCCTTCGAGGAGACGTTGCCGCTGCTGCGGCCGGGGATCACGGAACTGGAAGTGGCCGCCGAAATTGAATACCGCATGAGGCGGTATGGCGGGGAACGGCCCGCGTTTGAGACGATTGTAGCGAGCGGCCCCCGGGCGGCCCTGCCCCACGCCCGCGCCACCAGCCGCAAGCT
>DATMAF010000026.1:0-9733 GCA_035560315.1 Terriglobia bacterium
ACGAGGTTTCGGCTTTTTACCCCCGCCAATATGCAGTGCGGGTTTGCCGTCATTCTCCCGGCCGTGGCGATGCGCTACCGATGCGTTCAAAGGAGCGTTGCGTTACGGCCGGCCGACGGCCTTCGATTTTTCTCTCTTTTCTTTTGGAGGTGAAACAATGCTGGTCGAATTAAGCATTGAACCGCTGGGGCGCGGGACGCACTTGAGCAAGGATCTCGCTGAGATATTGAAATTGATCGACGAGAGCCGGCTCCCCTATGCGCTGACTCCCTTTGGCACATGCATCGAGGGGAATTGGGACGCGGTCATGGAACTCGTGAAGCGTTGCCATCAACGCGCGCGTTCGATGTCCAGCCACGTGTTGACCACCATCCGGATCGAGGATGACGAAGGAGCAACCGACAAACTGAACGAAAACATCGCGTCGGTCGAGCGCGCCGCCGGCCGTCCTTTGAAAGTTGCTGTTGCGCGTTCGCCGATAACGCTATGACAAAGGCCCGGACGACGAAAGAAGCAAGCCAGTGCCCGTTAGCAACGTGTGGTCGGCAACGGGAAGTCGTCCGTTTGGACAGCGATCTGGCTACTGCGGTCCGCCTCCTGTGGAGGAATGATGGGGCGCTCCCGGTCGTGGCTGAGCAAGCTCGAGACTCGCAACCGGCTCCCCGCGGCGATGGCTCTCTTTCAAGTGATGCCAAACTCCCAGCCGCTGTATGCGTGCGCTCCAGAAGATGACATCCGCCAGGCGCGAAAGACCACGCGGGCGCAGGAAACCCTGGGGCTGCCGGTGGTGAGTGGCGGAACGCTGCGCGGCGTCCTGTGCTTGAACAACATCGCTTTGAAGAAGAAGCAAGACGCGCTTTTCTACGCGCCGTTGTGGAAACGCGCAAGGCGATCTGTGAACACCGGACGGCCCGGCAGTTCCTAGCTGCCGGAGGAGGGGGAACGATCGGGGCATCAGGCCGCCGGGCGGTGGGGGATTCTCGCCTCGCGATCGTAAGGTGCTAACATCCTGCGCGGTTGCCGGCGATCCGCTTGCCGGCGGTGGCTGATGCGGACTCCCTCGCGGCGATCGTCCGGGGCCGCGGAAATACGGTACCGATGAGCGTTTTCCTGTGGATACTCGGGAGCGGCCTGCTCATGAGCGCGATCGCTTTGGTCGGCAGCGTGGCATTGCTCTTCAGCCGAAAAACCATGGGGCAGATGATCTTGTCCCTGGTGGCGCTGGCGGCAGGCAGCCTCATTGGGGGCGCGTTCTTTCACATGATTCCAGCGGCCCTGGCCAGCGAAGGACAGCAGGAACTGTCGGTTTTCGTCTGGACGGCTGCTGGTTTCACGACCTTCTTTGCGCTGGAACAGTTTATCCATCATCATCACTGCCATCATGCCACCGCGGCTTACAAACAACCTCTGGCCTATCTGATTCTGATCGGAGACGGTTTGCATAATTTTCTCGGCGGGCTGGCCGTGGCCGGAACGTTTCTGGTGGATATCCGTCTGGGCATTACGACCTGGTTTGCCGCCGCCGCTCACGAGATCCCGCAGGAATTAGGCGACTTCGGGGCGCTCGTTCACGGCGGCTGGACCGCGGGCCGTGCGCTGCTGGCCAACTTTCTCTGTGCGCTGATGTTCCCCGCCGGCGCGATGCTGGCGTATGCCACATCATTTCACCTCAACACGGACTTCCTGATCGCCTTTGGTGCAGGAAATTTCCTCTACATCGGCGCCTCCGACTTGGTGCCGGAAGTGAATAAATCCCGCACGGCGAGGGACAACCTCCGGCATTTTGCGGCCTTTGCCGCAGGCCTGGGAATTTTGCTGGCTATCCGCATCGTCCTGGAAGAATGAGGAGCGGGGCACAGAGCCCTCCGAAGGGGCTTTGCAGTGAACCCCCGCGCGGACCCCTGAAGGGAAGGAATCTGAGCGGCCCGTCCCCCTCACGACCCGCCTGTCTTTGTGGGGGGCGCGACTTTAGGGTAGGGTGGCCACAATTCCTTGAGCCAGGCGGCTTGCTTTTCCCGCTCCGGGAGGGTCGCCGCGACTTGCGGAGAATCCAGTGCGAGAAGGTGTCCATCCTGAATGAGCGGTTCGTTTCCGAGCCGGACCGTTGGATAGTAATTTGCCAGTTGCCACGAAAAACCCTTTTGAGCGGTGGCGCTAATCCGGTAGCGCACGGTTCCCGAGCGTTCATTCATCGTGGACCAGGCAGAAACCCACGCCGCCCAATCCAACGAGGTGAAATCTTCCGGAAGCGCGGCCTTTGGGTTGAGGCCGAAGCTGATTTCCTGAAGCGTTAACCGATGCTGGCTGGCGACTCTCCGAAACGCATCGCCCAGCTTTCCACCGCCGGAAATTTCTTTGATTTCCCCGCCCTGCAGGTGCAGGTGCATCGGCGGATTCAGGCCGTAATAAATGCTCACCACAATTTGACCGTTTGCCTGATCGAGCTTTGTTAGGCCGGAGCCTTCGACGGCGAATCGAGGGATGCTGAGGCGGGTTCCTTCCGGATCGGTGATCTCAATGCCGGCCTGGAGGTTCTTTTGCAGCGAAGATTCCACACTGGTCTCAAGGGCCTTCAGCACAGGTCGCGGAAATCGAATCTGTTCGGATAAGAGATGCCTCGAAGTGAGGTAGAGAAGGCGCTGCCACTTGGAGGAGTCCAATCCGGACGGCAGGAATGCTTCGTAGTTCCAGTAGGTCCCGACCAGAACGTGATCAAAGGAGGCTGCCGCTCCCAGAACCCATTGCGGAATCCAGTCTTCTTGATAAGCAAGCAGGAGGCGCGCCGGCGTATCGATATCGCGCCTGGATTCCACCAGGATGCTCGTTGAAAACATCCCCAGGCTGGCGCAAGCAGACAGATAGGCATCCAGCGCCGCCAGCTCCATCGAGCGATCCACCAGAAACAGGATCGTTTTTCCCCGGCCATCCGGGATGCGCTCCCGCAGGAACTCCTTCGCCGCCAGTTGCAGTTGCAATGCGGGATCCGGCGCGTGCGCCTCTGTTTGCGGAGGGCTTGAGGGGGGCGAGGCACAGCCCAGGCCCAGCAGCAACAGGCCAACGGCCAGCCCTCGCAGCATCATTGCAACCATTTCCCGGTCCCCAGGGCGCCGAGGAAACTCGGCAGAGCGTTTCCCGCTATCGGGACCGCCGCAAAGTGGATTTGCGGTTTGTCGCCCCCGATGTCTTTCCACGCCACGTACAATTCGCGGCCGTCCGGGCTGGGGACGACCACCGGATAATAGGCGCTATCGCTGTGGCTGATGCGCCGCCGCCGCGGAGCGCTTCCCGGAGTGAGCTCCGCCAAATAGATGTCCGCTCCCTCTTTCGAGTACTCTTCCCAAACGGCGAAAAACCTCCCGGAACGTGTCACGGTGATCGTGGGGTGATTGCCGCTCGCGGAGAGCGGGAGGCGGGGAGAGAAGCGGGCGTCGGAACGTCCCTTGCGTGCGTAGAAGACGGTCAGACCGATCTGTGCGTCATGGCCCGCGGCTCCGTGGGCGCCGCCATCCGCCCAGACCACATGCAGTTCGCCGGAATGCGCCGCCGTGCTCGGCCCGGACATGGGGCAGCCGAAGAACTGCCAGCCGCCGTGATCCACGGGAAGCATCGCGGGGTAGCTCTGTCCCCCGTCGGTGGAGAAGGCGGTGTACATGTCTTTGATCTCATCAATGGAGTTGCGGAAGGTCACCATCACTTCGTTCGCACTGCCGACGGAGACGGATGGTTTGCAGCAGATGCAAGTGCTCTCCTGCTGGAGGGCAGTGGCCTCGATGTTCGGTCCGAAAGTCTCGCCGCCGTCGGTGGACTTGGCCACGAAAATATCCGTGATGTTGGGATCCAGGGAATCGCCCTTCCGCTTGTCGATCCAGGTGATGTAGATCGCCTCGTCCGGGCCCAGCGTCATCGCCGGGAGCCGGTGGCGGAACTGCTTTTCGAGCGAATCACCCTCCCCGACATTCACATCATCATTCACCGGCTTCGGGGCGCTAAAGGTCCTGCCACCATCGAGGGAGCGTGAGAAGTAGATGTCCAGTGCGGCGCGGCTGTTGTGGATGTGCTTGCCGGGGACTTCCAGCCCGGACGGCCGCATGGTGGGTTCCTGGGACAAGGTTCCGCCCCAGGCAAGATAGATTTGCCCCTGGCTGCCCACTTCAATCTCGGGACCGCCATCGGCGCCCGTGTCGAGGTCCATCTCGGGCGGGCTGACCGCAACGGGAGGTTGGAAGCTGCGGCCCCGGTCCTCCGACTTGCTGAACATCACCTGCGAGGAGCCGTCCTTGATCTGAATCCAGGTGGCATACACGTTGCCGTGGACGTCGACCGCCAGGTCGGGATGGACGTTTTGGCCCGCCGATGAGATCGGGTGCAATTCAATGGATCGTTGGTCCAGCATGGACCACCAAAGAACGGCAATCCCCACGACGGGAACGATCCCCAGAAACCACCGCTTTTTGTGCGAACCGTTGTTGGTCATCGGTCCCCCCTGTCATGCGACGGGCTCCGCCGGGTTTGGCTTGGATGCCGAACCCCGCCCAAAACCGTTCCATTATTTCTCAAAAGATCAGCTTCAATCCCAGTTGCAACTGCCGCGAAGAGGTTTGCGTCGAAGTAATCAAACCGGCGCTGCTTACGCGGACCGGTTCACCGGTCGTAGCATTTACTCCGGAAAAGACCGCGCGGGCGGTCGGTATCGAGAAATTGGGTCGGTTGAACAAGTTAAACGCCTCGGCGCGCAAATCCAGGCCCACTGCTTCCGCTACTTGAAATCGTTTGCTGAGGGAAAAATCTACCTTCGCCAGCCCCGGTCCAATCAGCGTGTTGCGGCCGAGGTTGCCGTACATGCCAGCGGGGGGTAGCGCGAAGGCGCTCGGGTCAAAGTATTGCGCAGGATCTCCCAGGACCGGATTGCTGCTCCGACCGGGTGCCAGGTCCGGGCGGCCCGGCGAGGTGCCGGACTGGAACCTGGCCCCGGCGCGGTCAAAGCTCACCACCGCGGAAAACGGATTGCCCGACGCCAGCGTGGTGATGGCATTCCAGCGCCATCCCGCGCCCAGCCACCGGGGCCCCGGCAGGGAAGGCACATCCCAGGTCCAATACATCACAAAGTAGTTCCGGACATCGTAGTTCGACAGCCCTCGTTCGGCGCGCGGATCATAGGGGTTTTGCGGGAGGTCGTTATCTCCTCCCTGCGTGATTTCGATGGTGCCGTTGTCAATATTGCGCGAGAAGGTGTAGTTCAATCGCAAGAGCAGGCCCTTGACGAAGCGCTGCTCGAAGGAAACCTGCAACGCGTTGTAATTGGACTGGCCGCTGGTCGGCTTATAACGGATTCCGGTGAAGTTCGGATTTTGCACCCGGGAAGTGGCGGGCGCCTCCGGCGAGCAGGCCGAGGTAAAGCAGTAGCGGCCGTCCGCAAGGATCACGGGCAAGGCTTGGTTGCCGTCCAGCAGGCGGACCAAGTGAATGCCGCGGCCTCCGCTGTATCCCACCGTAAGAACCGTCCCGGAAGCCACCTGCCGCTGCACGCTGACGTTGAACTGCATGGCGTAGGGGCTGTTCGGACGGTATTGAATCACGTCCTGCCTGCCTAACACGAAGCTGGGGCTGTTGATCAGGGAGTAGGCGTCTGGAAAGACGGGATTGTTGATGCTGCCGAGAATGTAATAGGGCGGCTGTCGATTTCCGGCGTTTGAATAGAAATCGCTCCAGAGTTGGCTGTAAAAGATGCCAAAACCGGACCGCACGCTGGTCATGCCATTTCCGAACGGGTCCCAGGCAATTCCCACGCGCGGGGCAAAGTTGCGGTTGGATGGGTTTTCGAAGAGGCGGCCCGGGGTGGCGCGCGGGTCACGCAGGTCGCGGAGATTGCTGAGCAGGCCGTCCGCCTCATCCGGCTCGCTGACCCGTTCGTAGCGCAGGCCCAGATTGAGCGTCAATCTTCGGTTCACCTGGATGTCATCTTGAAGGTAGAAGTCCAGCATCGATTGACGGAAATTGCGAATCAACCGCGAACTCGGCAACGTCATCTCCACCGAGGAAGGAACCGCGCGCAGGAAGTTGGCCAGGGAATTGAACTGATAAAAACCATAGGGCGATTGCACCTGCTGCTGCGGCAGGCGGTAAAAACGGAAGTCCCCGCCCAGGTTGAGCGAATGCCGCCCCGTGGTGTATGCGGCATTGTTGCTGAAGTGATACAGGTTCATGTTGAGAAACGAGGGGCCGAAACGGCTCGGTCCCAGAGAGAACAGGCCGGTGACGGAAATCTGACCAAAGGGCTGACCGGGAAGAAACGACAGGGCCGGATCAACCGGACGCAGATAGTCGGGCCGGCTGGTGGAAAGCGATTTGTTGTAGCTGAAGCGGAACGTGTTCAGGAGGCGCTCATTGACGATGTGCGCCAGCTCAGTCGTGAAGTATTGATTGCGGGACGTGGACGTGGCGAGGGAAAGGCCCAGGTTATCCGGGACGCTCTTTTTGGCGCCGTCATAGGTGTAGCGAGCGAAAAGAGAGGTTTGATCCGACAGCCGGTGGTCGAGCCGCGCCGTCGAAAAGTTCCCGTCCGTGCTTTGGGAGACAGCCGTAACGTACCGGCCCGTTCCATCCGAAAGCAAGGGCAGCACATTGGGCAGCGGCACCAGGGCCAGATAAGGCAACACCACCGGCTGGACCGTTACGGTTTGTGAGCCGAGATTTCCGCGCCGGGCTTCTTCTCCCGGAACCACCGCCGTGGTTGTCACTCCCAGCCGTTCGCGAAGTCCTTCGTAGCTGGCCATGAAGAATGTGCGGTCGCGGCGGATCGGGCCATCCACTTCGACGCCAAACTGATTGCGCTTGAAGGGAGGAATCGGCTCGTCTGGCTGGTCGAAAAAGTTCCTGGCATCGACCGCGCTGTTGCGGATGAATTCAAAGGCCGAGCCGTGAAACTGGTTGGTGCCCGTCTTGGTCACCGCGCTGATCACTCCGCCGGCCGCCCGGCCGTAGACCGCGCTGTAGGAGTTGGTCAACACCCGGAACTCCTGGAGGGTGTCCACGCCCAGCATCACGCCAGCCGTCGTCCCGGGCGTTTGGTTGGAGGCGTCGTTGATGTCGCTGCCGTCCAGCAGGAAGCTGTTCTGGCTGGGGCGGCTGCCATTGGCCACCAGCTTCACGCCGGCGCCGCCGGCATCCGAACTGCGCCGCGCCATCACCATGCCCGGCTCCAGCAGCGCCAACTGGTGAACGTCCCGGCCATTGAGGGGAAGCTCCCGGATAAACTGATTGTTCATCAGCCCGGATACCGCGGCGCTCCGCGTATTCACCAGTTCCGCATCCGCCGTCACGGTAACCTCGGTGGAGATCGTTCCCACCTGGAGCGTGAGATTCGTAACCGTTTCCTGCCCCACGGTAACGACAATTCCTTGAAAGACTCCCGTCCGGAATCCCGTCTGCTGTGCCGTAATCCGGTAAGGTCCTGGCAGAAGCTGGGCGGCCACATAGCGGCCCGCGCCATCGGTGTGGAGGATCCGTTTGGTTACCGTGTTTTCGTTCTCGATGGTGATTTTGACACCGGGGAGCACCGCCCCGGACTCATCCACTACGGTGCCGGAAAGCCCGCCGGTGTTGGTCTGCGCATTTCCTGTACCTGCCCACCAAAGCGCAACCGCCAGGAGGAATAACCGTCGGTTGGCAGCACGGGGAAACATGAAGCAATCTCCTTGCCGACCCTATGGCCGCCGCGCCAAACTCGCCTCCGGGTTCTGCCGGAGCGACGCGTCATGATGCGTGCGGAAGAGACTCAGCGGCTTGAGTATAAGAACCGTCGCGAGGCTTTTGCCATTGGGCAAATTGTCGCACCACGCCCGGATCACTGCGGCATTTTGTCGCAGGGGGAGCACAGGTATGTTTCACGGTAAAATAAACTAAATAGGTTATGAATTCCCGCACCAGGCTGCCAGAGTATGCTCCCCAACTGGCGTTGCCGTGGATCGTTCGCCTGCGCTATGGCATGGCGCTGGCGCAGATCGTTACCGCCCTGGTGGTTCACTATGTGTTCCGGATTGAATTGCCGTTGGGTTGGATTGCCCTGGCCCCCATCGTGACTTGCGCAAGCAACCTTTGGCTTGCCCGGCGCGTTCACCGGCCGGACTTGCCCAGCCGGATTCCGACGGCAAATCTGGTGGCCGGGATTTTTGTGTTGGATATTGTTTGTCTCACGGGCCTGCTGATGTCGAGCGGGGGGCCGACCAATCCCTTTAGCTTGCTGTATCTCGTCCACATCACCTTGGCGGCCACCATCCTGACCAAGCGCCAAACCTGGCTGCTGGCCGGTCTCTCCATCTTGGGTTTTGGCCTATTGTTCTGGTTTTACCGACCGATCACGGTGCTCGAAGTGCACCTCCATGAGGGGACTCCCAATTACCACTTGATGGGAATGTGGGTCAGCTTTGCGACGGCGGTGTTTCTGGTGGCCCTGTTCGCTGCCAAGATCGCGGAGTTGCTCGGTAAGCGCGAAGAGTCTCTGCTGCGGATGCAAGAGGAGCTGGCGAAAAAGGACCGCCTGGCTTCGCTGGTCACCTTAGCCGCTGGCGCGGCCCATGAGCTGGGCACGCCGCTCAGCACGATTGCCGTTGTTGCCAAGGAGATGGAGCTCTATGCGGGCAAGACCGCCCGGAACGATTCCCTTGTGGAAGACAGCCGCCTCATCCGGACGGAAGTGGACCGCTGCCGCGAGATTCTTCGGAGAATGCAGGCGGACGGCGCCGAGCCCGGGGGCGAAGCCGCCGAAGCAGTCGCTATTCAAAGCTTGCTGCAGGCCCTGGCCGCGGAGTTTCCTCTACCCGCCCGGTCCCGGCTGGTGCTGACCGCGCAAGGGGATCAGCCCGTGCTGACGATTCCGCGGCAGGCCGTTCTGCAAGCCCTGGTTGCATTGGTGCGCAATGCCTTGGAGGCCAGCGGTCCCAACGATCCGGTCGAGATGCGGGTTCATCGGGAAGGGGAGTTCGTGCGTTTTGTCATCGTGGATCACGGTTCCGGGATGTCTTCCGAAACCTTGCGGCGCATCGGCGAGCCCTTCTTCACAACCAAGGATCAGGGCAAAGGAATGGGATTGGGCGTGTTCCTGGTCCGAACGCTTGCCGAACGGCTCGGCGGCCGCCTGACGTTTCGATCCACTCCGGGCACGGGAACCGTCGCGACACTCGAGCTTCCCGCGCAGTGGCACCCGGAATTGGTTTGTGAGTGAGACCGGAATGGGTGAAGAATACCAAAAGATTTTTCTGGTCGTGGACGATGACGAAGTCTATCGCAACCGGCTGTGCCGCGCCTTTGCGGATCGCGGCTGGAAATCGTTTGCCGCCGCCGACGGGCCGGCCGCCTTGCAACTCGCTGCCGAGCATCAGCTGGACCTGGCGGTGGTGGACTTGCGGCTGGCGGGGATGGGAGGGCTGGAAATTGTTCGTGAGCTCCGCCGCCTGGATCCCAACGCCTGCATCATCATGCTGACCGGCTATGGCAGCATCGCCACGGCGCTGACCGCCGTGAAGCTGGGCGCGACCCACTATTTGAGCAAGCCAGTGGATGCCGAAGAAATTCTTCGCACCTACGAAAAGCTCGCCGGCGGTCAAGGCGAACCGTTGGGCGAGGAAGCCAGCCCGACCGTTCCCAGCCTGGCGCGGGTCGAGTGGGAGCATATTCAGCGCGTGCTGGCCGATTGTGGCGGCAACATCTCCCAGGCCGCCAAGCAATTGGGATTGCA
>DATMAF010000027.1:0-2182 GCA_035560315.1 Terriglobia bacterium
ACCACCCGCGACTTGCAGATCAACGCCTCCAACGCCAAGCAGAAAACCATCAGTGTGCGGCTGACGGCGTCGGCGGTGGTGCCCCGGCAACTGGTCCCGGACAAGAAAGGCGGTGCGTTTTGAACCGCAGGATCGTACTGCTGAACCTGGTGCTGCTGGCGCTGGCCGGAGTGCTGGGCTGGCGCATCCGCGAGCGCTGGCTCGCTTCCGAACGCCAGCAGACTGCCGTGCTGAAGAAGGATGTTCCGCCCGCGCCGGTGTTGCCGCCCGAACCGGCGCCCGCCATCCAGCCGCCCACGCCCGCCGATTACATCGATGTCGCGCAGCACACCCTGTTTTCGCGCGACCGGGATCCCAACGTGGTGGTGGTTGTGGAAGCGCCCCCGCCGCCTCCGCCGCCCCCTCCCCGCCCGCCCCTGCCGCGCTATCACGGGCAGATGGCTCTGGCCGATCCGGTGGTGATCCTCAGTCTGGACGGCAAGCTGAAACGCTACCGCGCCGGCGAGAAAATCGGCGAGTTCACGGTGGCCGGCTGGGACCAGTCCACGCTCACCTTGGAATGGAACGGGGAGCGGATCGAATCCGAGCTGGAGACGCTGAAGCCGCCGCCGGAAGAGCTGGCTCGCGCCAAGGGAGCGCCTCCGGCCAAACCGCAGGCTGCCGCGCAGGCGCCGGCTGCCGCCAAAGCCGCCAACACCGGCGAAATGGGCAGTAAGGGAAAGGACGAAGGCAAGGGTAAGCCGGGCCGCCAGGTGGGCGCGTTCCGCACCTGCGAGCCCGGCGACAACAGCCCCGCCGGAACCGTCGCCGACGGATACCGCAAGGTGATGAGCGTGGGCTTGATGGGAGCGGAATGCCACTGGGAGCCGATCAATTGATGAGAATACGAACCGCTGTTTCCACTGTGCTGGCCATGCTGGCCGCCGCTCTGATCGCCGTGCCGCAGCAGCCGCCCCAGCCTGCCAAGCCCGTGCCGATCGGCAATCTCCAGCTGGAGGGCGTGCCGCTCTCCGACGTGGTGGACAGCCTGGCGCGGCAGCTGGGCATGAACATTCTGGTGGAGGTGAATCTCGCGGCCGCCAACGTGACGCTCAACACCTACGGCGAGGCCGGCAACATCGACGCCCGCAACCTGCTGGAGCTGCTGCTGCGCATCAACGGCTTCGGACTGGTGCAGGAAGGCGAAATCTACCGCATCGTGCAGATCGCCCAGCTGCGCCGCCTGCCCCTGTCGCGCGTCACCGATCCCAACAACATCCCCGAAGACGACCAGATGATGCTCAACCTGGTGTTCCTTCGCTACATCACCGTCAGCGAGATGAGTACGGTGCTGGGCGAATTCACCGACGAGAACACCATCATCCGCTCCTACCAGCCCGCCAACCTGCTCATGATCCTGGACAGCCGCCGCAATATGCGCCGCCTCATGGACCTGATCGCGCAGTTCGACAGCGACGTCTTCGCCGGCCAGCGCGTGCGCCTGTTCGAGCTGCAATACGCGCTGCCTTCGGAAATCGTCAAGGACCTGGAGGAAATCCTCAAGGGAATCTCGCTCAACTCGGAGACCTCACTGCTGCGCTTTCTGCCGGTGGACCGCCTCAACCTGCTGATCGCGGTGGCGCCCAACCCGGGCGCTTTCGAGCAGGTCAAGGAATGGCTGGACCGGCTGGACAAGCCCATCACCATCACCAGCAGCGTGATCGACACCTACGTCTACCGCGTGCTCTACCAGCGCGCCGATTGTCTGGCGCAGGCGCTCAATTAGCTGTACTCGCCCTGGGGCACGGCGGGGATGTATCCGCCCTACGGCGCGGGCGGGTACACCGGCTATGGCGCCGTGGCGCCGTATGCCGCCAACCCGTATCAGGGTTTCGGCGGCGGCTATGGCCCTTACGCGGCCTGGCAAGGCGCGGGCTATCCGGGCGCGGCCTATGGTGGCGGCGGCGGCTATGGCGGCTACGGAGCGCAGAACAGCTTCAACCAGGGCTTCGGCGGGACCGGCGTGTGCGGCCCCTACGCTCTAGGAGGATTCGGCGGAGGACTCTACGGCTTGCCCGCGTTCGGCGGATTTGCGCCCCAGACGGGACTGCCAGGACAGGCCGCCGCTCCCGGCGGGCTGATTGGAGCGGGCCAGCCCGCCACCGGCGGAGCGGCCGCCACGGCACAGGCGGGCGCGGCCGCC
>DATMAF010000028.1:0-3525 GCA_035560315.1 Terriglobia bacterium
CGGACCGCCTCTGATTCCCTTCCCTGGGCGCGGTAGAGTTCCGCCAGCCGCCGGAGCCGCCGCGCCACTTTCGGGTGGTTTGCCCCCAGCGCTTTTTCGACCAGCTCCAGCGAACGCCGGTACAGCGGCTCGGCTTCCGCCAGGCGATCCTGTTCCTGATACAGGCTGGCGAGGTTCATCAAGATGCTGGCCATGTTGCGGTCCCGGTCGGAGGCGTTCTTGCCGGCAAGTCCCAGAGCCCGCTGGTAGAGCTGCTCGGCGACAAGGTACTTCTGCTGGGACTGGTGCAGCAGGCCCAGCTTGTTGAGCAACCCCGGCATCTGCGGCAGATCGTCCAGCAGCTTCAGCGAATCCCGTTCCGGCAGAAGCATCAAGAAGGCTTCTCCCTGCCGGACGGCGGGATAGTCACCGGGCTGGCTCGGAGCAGCAGCCAGCGGCGAGGTAATGACCTCGTCCTTGCCATTGGATGCCGGGTCTTCCTCGGCCAGAACCATCACGCGGATGTTCGGAGAACCGCCCTGCAACAACCGGGCGATCTGGTCGGGAGAATCGCCCGCTATCGCCGCGTCCGCCAGAACCAGGTCGTAGGAGGCTCCCGAAAGAATCGCCGAGGCGCTCGGAATCGAGTCCGCCTGGGCGCACTGATGTCCAACCATCTCCATGAACAAGGTCAGACCTTCCCGTTCGGGAGACCGGCTTGCCAAAATCAGGATTCGAGCCATGAGACACCTGCTCCTTTGCTTCCCCATGCTACCAAAGATTTCCCCGAAAAGGCAGTTGTCCGCTTCGTCCCAGGCGGGAACCGATGGAAGGCAAATCGAACGCGGCAACTGTGCCGATTGGCACTTTGCCACTCCGTCCCTTTCGACAAGCAAAGGGAAGGTCGAGCGGGGGAGGATTTGCTACGAAGGGGCGCCGGTGGGCGCTCTAACCGCCCTTTGGAGCAAGAGCGGGCATCCGGCGCAGCGCCATCAGGATCGTCCCGAGGAAGGATGCAAAAAAACCTACTGTGATCAGACCTTCCGGCCAGTGCAGCGGGATCGGCGAGCCCGGACTCAGAGCCGGCACAACCAGCAGAAACCGCGACACCCAGATCCCGGCGGCAATGGTTCCCCCCGTTGCTGCGAGTATCTTCGGATTTTCTCGGGATGCCCGCCGCAACAGGATCAGGAACGGAACCACAAAATTCAACGCCAGCAGCGCTAAGAACACCGCCCTCCAGGAAGCGGCGCCGCTTCGCGCGAGCAAGAAACTGATCTCGCGGGGAAGGTTGCCATACCAGATCACCAGATACTGCGATCCGAACAGATAAATCCACAGCATCGAAAACGCCAGCAGCAGTTTTCCGAGGTTATTGCAAGTGGCGGGAGAAAGCCGGGCACCGCCCCTCCACCGGCCGTTGATGAATATCGTCAAAACAGTCACTACCGCCACGGCTGCATAGAGGCTCTCAAACAAAAAAAGCGCGCCAAACATCGTGGAGTGCCAGCCACGCTGGATCGACATGCCGAAGTCCCAAGCAAACACCGTGGAGACCAACACATAGAGAATCAGCAGGGCCACGGCCAGAGGGCGTGGGGAACCTCTGGCGAGGGAGGCGGGTGCCGCCGCGCTGCCCCTCCCAGAGCGATACACAAAGAGCAGGCCTGCGGCGCACAAAACGAGCCATGCCACGGCTTCCCGCCCGTACAGAAAGGGAAGATTCAGCCACGCGGCGGGAACCGGGGCCGGGTCCGCATGCCACGGGAAGAGCGTCCGGCGGCCGGGCCAGGAGGCAAGAAACAACAGCAATCCCACCGGCAGGTATGCCGCACATGCTTCCGCCAGCGGCCGCACCGCCACTGGCCAGCGCGCTTTCGTTACCTCGAACATGGCGGCCACGGCAACGCCGGCGGAGGCCAGCGGGGGCCAGAAAAGAAAGTTCACCAGGAAAATCTGCCAGGCGCGAGTGCTTTGTCCTCCGGCCAGCAACAGCCAGAAGGAAGCAACTCCCGCCGCCAGAAACAAGAGTACTGCGGCCGGAATCCATCCGGGAGCCGTTTTGAATGCAACGGCTGGCTTCTCCGGCGTTGCCTGGGTCAGATCGAAGGGGCCCTCAGCCATCGGTATTTCTTCCTAGCCAAACGCGTTCCCCGGCACTGGCACTCGCTCTGATGGAAGAGACCGCTTTTCGCTCACAGCGTTCGCAGATACGCGATGAGGTCCGCCAGTTCCTCCGCGGAAAGAGCCGCTCCCACTGGAGCCATCGAACCGCCCCCCTCGACAATCTGCCGCCGGATGATGTCCTCATCATGAGCGGCATGCTCCGTTCCGTCCGACAGTTGATGCGGCGGCCAGTGAAACAATCTTTTCAGTCCAGGACCCACTATTTGCGCATCCGAGGAGGGATCGTGGCAAAGCGCGCAATGCGCCTCGAATACGGCCTTCCCCCGTGCCGCTTCGCCCTGGTAACTCGTGGATTCGCTGCCCGCTTCCCCGTCGGCCTGGGATGGCGCCGCGGGCGCCGCCCTTGCCGGCGCGGGCCCTGACACCGGCATTTCCACGGGGACGGCAGCAGCGATGCTTCGCAAGTAATTGACGATGTCCCAGCGTTCCGCCGGCGGAATCTGGCTGCCGAGCGGAGGCATGATCGCCCCACCGTTGCGGATCGTGGCGTAGAGATAGCCGTCAGACCGCCTTCCGGTGACGGCAGCCAGATTGGGAGGCGGCAGAACGGCTTTCACAGCCAAGGGGCCGTCTCCTTGTCCTTCCACGCCATGACAAACGGAACAATAGGTCAGGTATGCCCGCCTCCCGCGTTCGAGGGAGTCGGTGCTGGCAGGGATGGGATTTTGCAGCGCGGCCTCCGCCCGGTTTTTGGGCAGCGGCGGCTCAGCCTGCGCTCCCGGCTCCGAGCTGACGGAGCCGGCGGGCGAGCGGCGAGGAGAGGCACCGGCCACGAGTTCCCAGCGCGGGGTAACCAGTCTGAGGTACTTGCGCCACCCGAAGAAGCCCAGCAGCAAGCATGCCGCCAAAACCAGCAGCGCCAGGGAGGCCGCGGAAAACGACTTAGCCACCTTCAGCAAACACCTCCTCAAAACCAGCCGCCCGGAGCGACTGCTCAACTGCCTCGGCATCCTGCGGCATACAAGGAACCACGATCCCAAACCGGTCCTCGGAGAAACGCGGGTCATAAAAACGCAAAGGACCGGATTCCAGCTCCCCCCACCAGAGCCGGGCGTGAATCACCAAGCCGGCGGCCGTCAGCACGCCCGCCAGCAAGACCGTCAACTCAAAGGCGATGACAAGAAACGGGGGGATCGAAACAACCGGCTTTCCGCCGCTCATGATCTCCCACTGCAAGGAACTCCAGATGGGAAAGCCCAGGCCAACCGCAAGGCCCAGAATGCCACCGGCAAGAGTATAAAAGCGGATCGGGCTGGGAGGCTGCTCTATCTGCCGCAGCAATCGTTCGCTGGGCACGGGCGAAAAAGTGCTCAGATTCTGATAGCCTTTCGCCCGCAGTTGTTCTATGGCGCGGAGCAG
>DATMAF010000029.1:0-7607 GCA_035560315.1 Terriglobia bacterium
CCCAGCAAGTTGGGGCGGTCGTAATAACCGGTGGCCAGGATCAGCTTGCGCGACTGGTAGCGACCCACCGCCCCATCGCGCTTCCGGGTGTGCACCACAAAACGCCCATCCGCGCCCTCCACCTGGGAAACCTCTTCATACAGGCGAACGGGCAGATCAAAGTGCTTGGCGACCAGCCGGTAGTATTTCAGCGCCTCGATCCGGCTCGGCTTCTCCCGCACGCTGACCATGGGGATGTCGCCGATTTCGAGCAACTCCGGCGTGGTGAAAAAAACCATGTTGACGGGGTAGTTGTAGAGGGAGTTGACCAGGCAGCCCTTTTCGATCACCAGACAAGAGACGCTGTGCCGCTGGGCTTCGATGGCGCACGCCAGCCCGGTGGGCCCGGCCCCGATCACGATCACATCGTACTGCTGCATGGAAAACCCTCCGGCGGGATAGGCGGGATCGAAGCTCCATCATATCGGCCTTGCCCGGCGGGTGTAAAGCGGTTATCCGCCGATGGCCCTTGCAATGCCTGGGTGATAGCGTCTTTCATCGCACGGCGCAGGTCGAATTTGGGAACCGGCCGGGCTTGCCGATTCTCCGGCGGCGAGCTTGCGCTCCGCCGGCAAGTTCGTCATCCGTTCCCTCCGATACGGCTCAGACACTTCCGCCTCACCGGGGGGATACCTGGGGAGATACGATGTACCGTTCCTCTTCCAAGCCCGTTCACCGCTTGACAGGGGGGGTGAACAGGCACACAATACAATCTTTTTGCGAGACATCTGTCCGAGGGCGTCGGGGACCGGGGCGGGGGACCTCTCAGGCGCGCCGTCGGCAAGATTATCCAAAGCACATTCAGGGGCAGGGGGCAATTCTCTATGGCAACTACGACTCCCGTCGCGGAACCGCGCGGTTTCGGCGTCACGCAGCGGCGCGACGCCTGGTGGCTGCAACCGGCGGCGACGGCCGCGGGCCTGGGCGCCTTTGTCGTGTACAGCACGTGGGCGGCGCTCCAGAACGAGAACTACATGTGGGGACCGTATCTGTCGCCGATGTACTCGCCGCTCATTGACCTCCATCTGAGCATTGCCGGCTACCCCATCTCTCCCGCGTTCCTGATTCTCTGGGCCCCGGCCGGCTTCCGCGCCACCTGCTACTATTATCGCAAGGCGTACTACCGAGCGTTCTTTCTGGATCCGCCGGCGTGCGCGGTGGGTGAATCCGGCGAGCACCGCTACTGCGGTGAAACGAAATTCCCTTTCCTCCTGCAGAACATGCACCGCTATTTCCTGTATCTGGCGCTGCTGTTCCTGGTGATCCTGTGGCATGACGCTTACAAAGCCCTCTTCTTCGAGGATGGTTTTGGCGTCGGCGTCGGCACCATTGTGCTGACCATCAACGCCGCGCTGCTGAGCGGCTACACCTTCGGGTGTCATTCGCTGCGGCACTTGGTGGGGGGCAAGCTCGACACCTTCCACGGCGGCGGGGCGCGGCACGCCTGCTGGAAGGGCGTGACGGGGTTCAACGAGCGGCACATGCTGTGGGCTTGGTTGAGCCTGTTCTGGGTGGGCTTCGCGGATTTCTACGTGCGCATGGTGGCCTCCGGCGTGATTACTGACTTGAGGTTATTCTAAGTGGAAAGCATCGAGACGCATCAACACGACGTGCTGGTGATCGGAGCAGGGGGTGCGGGCCTGCGCGCCGTCATCGAGGCCGCCAGCCAGGGAGTCTCCGTCGGCTTGGTCTGCAAATCGCTTCTGGGCAAAGCCCACACCGTCATGGCGGAAGGGGGCGTGGCGGCGGCCCTGGGAAACGTGGATCCCAGCGATAACTGGCAAGTTCATTTCCGCGACACCATGCTCGGCGGCAAGATGCTCAACAACTGGCGCATGGCCCAGTTGCACGCCCAGCAAGCGCCCGACCGGGTGCGCGAGCTGGAGCAGTGGGGGGCGCTCTTTGACCGGACCCCGGATGGCAAGATCAACCAGCGCGCCTTCGGAGGACATTCCTGCAAGCGGCTGGCGCATGTGGGGGACCGCACCGGCCTGGAGATGATCCGCACGCTCCAAGACCGCGCCGTGCAGCTCAACGTTCCGGTGTACATGGAGTGCACCCTTACCCACTTGTTCAAAGCCGGAGAGCGCGTCTGCGGGGCGTTGGCCTACTGGCGCGAACAGGGCCGCTTTGTGCTGTTCCTGGCGAAGGCCATCGTGCTGGCCACGGGCGGAGTCGGCAAGGCCTTTCGCATCACCTCGAACTCCTGGGAGTACACCAGCGACGGGCTGGGCATGGCTTACAACATCGGCGCGCAGCTGATGGACATGGAGTTTGTCCAGTTCCATCCGACGGGCATGGTTTGGCCTCCCGGCGTCAAAGGCATTTTGGTAACCGAAGCGGTGCGCGGCGAGGGTGGCCGGCTGACCAATAACAAAGGCGAACGCTTCATGGAGCGCTACGACCCCAAGCGCATGGAACTGTCCACCCGCGACCAGGTGGCCCGCGCCATTTATACCGAAGTGAAGGAAGGGCGCGGCTCCGAGCATGGCGGAGTGTTTCTGAGCGTGACGCATCTGGACCCGGAATACGTCAAGAAGAAGCTGCCCAGCATGTACCACCAGTTCAAGGAGCTGGCCGACGTGGACATCACCAAATCGCCCATGGAGGTGGGGCCGACCACCCACTATTGCATGGGCGGGCTGCGGGTGGATGCGGAAACCACAGCCACCACGGTTCCCGGCCTGTTCGCCGCCGGCGAAGTCGCCGCCGGGATGCACGGCGCCAACCGGCTGGGGGGCAACTCGCTTTCGGACTTGCTGGTGTTCGGGCGTTTGGCGGGCCTGCATGCCGCCGAGTTCGCCAAACAGAACAAAGAACAGCCGCGGGTGGACAACGACGCGGTGCAACGGGCCACGCGCGAGTTGCTGGAGCCCTTTGAACGCGACTCCGGCCCCAGCCCCTATGAGATTCACGAGCAGTTGCAAGACACCATGCAAAACCTGGTGGGGATCATGCGCGTCGAGGAGGACTTGAAGAAGGCCCTGGGGGTGATTCGCGGGTTGCGCGAGAAGCTGCGGACGGTGCGGGTGACCGGCTCGCGGCTCTACAATCCCGGCTGGCACCTGGCCTACGACCTGCGGAACCTGCTGAATACCTCGGAGGCCATCGCTCGCTCGGCGCTCGCCCGCCAGGAAAGCCGCGGGGCGCACACCCGCCTGGATTATCCCAAGACCGACCCGGAATGGGGCAAGGTGAATCATGTGGTTTACAAAGACGGGGAGGAAATGAAGCTGGCCACCACGCCGCTTCCCCAGATGCCGCCGGAACTGGCCAAGCTGTTCGAAGACGCCCACTAATTCTGCAAGGAAGAAGGTTGCATTCATGGCTGAAGCTGTCATCCGCATCTCGCAGGGAACGGCGGAGAAGTCCGAAGAGAAGACCTATCGCGTGCCGGTAGCGCCTGGCTGGGTGGTGCTGGACGCGGTGCACTATATCCAGAGCCACTTCGCGCCGGATCTGGCGGTGCGCTGGAACTGCAAAGCCGCCAAGTGCGGCTCCTGTTCCGCGGAGGTCAACGGCAAACCGCGGCTGATGTGCAAGACGCGCCTGGATGATTTCTCGCCGGGCGAGGAGATCGTGGTCTATCCGCTCAAAACCTTTCCCCGCATCAAGGACCTGGTCACCGACGTTTCCTGGAACTTCAAGGTCAACCAGAAAATCACCCCCTTCACGCCCCGCAAGGACGCCCAGTGGATCATGCACCAGCAGGATATGGACCGGGTGCAGGAGTTCCGCAAATGCATTGAGTGCTTCCTGTGCCAGAACGTTTGCCACGTCTTGCGCAACCACGACAAGAAGGACACCTTTGCCGGGCCGCGTTTTCTGGTCCGTGTGGCCGGCCTGGAGATGCATCCTCTGGACACCGCTTCGCGCGTGGCCTACCTGAAGCACGAAGCGGGCATCGGGCTGTGCAACATTACCAAGTGCTGCACCGAGGTCTGCCCGGAAGACATCCACATCACCGACAACGCCATCATCCCGCTCAAGGAACGCGTCGTCGACGAGTTCTACGACCCCCTGACACGGTTGTTCAAAATCTTTGCCGGCAAATAGGGCGGCGCGCGACGGCAGGACACCTCGGGCGGGCAGAGAGGATCTGCCTCGGCGAAGCCAAAGACAGCACGGCTGGGGCCCACGTTCCGCTCCGACATCCGTGCCGGAGCCGGGCTGGTTTCAGCGGTTTTTCTCGGGATGTTGGCCGGATTGGGCGGCGCGGCGGGCGGCCGCCTGCTTGGTCGCCTGGTCCAGAAAATACATGCTCACAAACGAGCCGACCAGGATCAGCCAGCCCAGCAGCAAAACAACGGTAAAGCCTTCCATACGTCCTCACCAGAGTGTTTCACTATACCACATTAGAGGAGCCGTTCCGCTCACCGCGGGGCGTTGGCCCGTTTGCCAGGAGGCCCCAAAACCAGTTTGGCAGGCACTGGCCGTCCTCGGCAACCCGAACGAACTGTTGAGGAACGCCCCACGAGGCCCCCGCAGTCATTTCGGTGGAACCCGGTCCGTCTGAACGGTCGGGAGCGGCATCGTTAATATCTGTGTTATAATTTTGCCGATCGGCCAGGTTCCAGGAGACGTATTGATGGCTATCCAACGGCGGGGCATCCTTCTGATCCCATTGGTCATACTTGTTGGGGCGTTGTTGGGGGGCATGTTTGGTCCCCGGGTAACGGCCCAAAGCGAAGAATCCACGGCGCAAATCCAGGAGACCCTTCGCCGCGTGAGCAACGTGTTGCACAGCGTACAGCAGGAGTACGCCGACCCGGTTGACGTCCAGCATGTGATTTATAACGGCGCCATCCCCGGGATGCTGGCGCGCCTGGACCCGCACTCTCTGTTTTTCGACCCCAAGCGATTTGCTCAGTTGCGCGAGGAACAGCGCGGGCGGTACTACGGAGTGGGCATGTCGCTGATCAGCGTCAACGGGAAAACCATGGTCATGGCGCCCTTTTTCGGGTCCCCGGCCCACAAAGCGGGATTGCGCCCCGGCGATGAGATCATCAAGGCCGATGACACTTCCACCGAGAACATGCCCATGTCGCAGGTGGCCGACCTGCTGAAGGGCCCCCGGGGGACGACCGTTCGCATCACGGTGCGGCGCGAAGGCACGCCGGAGCCGTTGCAGTTCGTCGTGGTTCGCGATGAGATCCCCCGCCCCAGCGTGGATCGCGCTTTTGAAATCGCGCCGGGCGTTGGTTACATTCGCATCACCAATTTTGGAGAAACCACCAGCGAGGAGTTGCAGGCAAAGCTGCGGGAATTGAACGCCCAGGATTTGAACGGGATCGTGATCGACCTGCGCGGCAACGGGGGCGGATTGCTGGCCCAAGGCGTGGCCGTGGCGGAGATGTTCTTGCAGCGCGGGCAAGTCATCGTTTCCCATCGCGGCCGCCGCTCCCCGGAGAAGCAGTACACGGCAACGCGAAACAACCGGGGGACCTCCGTTCCGTTGGTGGTCCTCATCAACCGGCTGACGGCCAGCGCCGCCGAGATCGTCTCGGGCGCCATCCAGGATCACGACCGGGGGCTGATCGTCGGGGAACCGAGCTTTGGCAAGGGGCTGGTGCAGACGGTTTACCCCCTCAGCGATAACGCCGGGCTGGCGCTGACGACCGCCAAATACTACACGCCCAGCGGCCGGCTGATTCAGCGAAACTATACCGGCGTTTCGCTCTATGACTACCAATACCAAAAGGAAGGCGGGCGGGCCGTGCAGACCGAAATGAAACGCACGGACGCCGGCCGAACCGTCTATGGCGGCGGAGGCATCACGCCCGATGTGGAGTTGCCGGAGACCAAGCTCAATTCCTTCCAGCAGTCCCTGGTCCGGGAAAACGCGTTTTTCAACTTTTCGCGGCGATTTCTTGGCGAGGTCAAGACGGTCCCGAAGGACTTTGAGGTGGACTCCGCGGTGTTGGATCGATTCCGGCAGTTCCTGATGGCTGAAAAGATCGACTTCAGTGAATCCGACCTGGCGGCCAATTTGACCTTCATCAAGGAGCGCATCAAAGAAGAAGTGGTGCTTTCGGTCTTCGGCATGGAAGAGGCCGGCCGGCTGGAGGCGATGGCCGATCCCCAGATTCAGAAGGCGATCGAACTGCTGCCGCAGGCGGCGGCCATGCTTTCAGAAACCCGCCGCGCACAGCTTGCGGCGCCGCTGCCGGCGCGTTGAGGCGGCAGCATGCCGCCAAGATTACAGGTCTCGCCGTTCTCCCCTGCTGGACCCCCATAAGCAAGAGCGGAGGAAGCGCCGGGGGGAGGATCCGGGGGCGGGTTTTACAGGAGACGGGGATTCTCCCTTCGTGGCGGTAAACTGGATCGTCTATCAGCGGCGGCAGGGATCATCGCCGCAATTCACAGGAGCTTTGGATTCGCAGTGCCGGGAAACACCCCAACTGAGAACGCTGGCCGCAAGATTCTGCTGCTGAAGCCGCGCGGCTTCTGCGCCGGCGTGGTCCGGGCCATTGACATCGTCAATCTGGCGCTGGAGTATTGCGGTCCTCCCATCTACGTCCATAAGGAAATCGTCCATAATACGCGGGTCGTGGCGGACCTGTCGGCCAAAGGGGCGATCTTTGTCGATTCCGTGGAGGAGGTTCCCGAACGGGCCTGGGTGGTTTACAGCGCGCACGGGGTTTCCCCGCTGGTGCGGCAGAAGGCGCGCAGCCGGCATCTGCGGGTGATTGACGCCACCTGCCCCCTCGTGACCAAGGTGCATCTGGAGGCGGTGCGGTTTGCCAAGATGGGCTATTCGATTCTTTTGATCGGCCACAAGGATCATGACGAAGTCATTGGAACGATTGGGGAAGCTCCGTCGCAGACCTGGCTTGTCAGCTCCGAGCAGGAAGTCGCGGCGCTCCAAGTGCCCAACCCCGACAAAGTCGCCTATTTGACCCAGACGACGCTCAGCCTGGACGAAGCCGCGGGCATTATCGCAGCCCTCAAGAGACGCTTTCCGGCGATCGTTGGCCCGCCCGCCCAGGACATTTGCTACGCGACCGAGAACCGGCAATCGGCGGTGAAGGCGGCGGCCCCTCGGTGCGATCTGCTCCTGGTAGTGGGATCCGAGAACAGTTCCAATTCCAACCGCTTGGTGGAAGTGGCGCGCAACGCGGGGATGGCTTCGTATCTGATCGAGGACGAGCGAGCCATCCAGCCGCAATGGCTGGAGCAGGTGCGGACGGTGGGGGTTACGGCGGGAGCTTCCGCGCCGGAGCGGCTCGTCTCGCAGGTGATTCAGTTCCTTCGCCGCGCCGGCTTCACGGAACTGGAAGAAGTCGAAACGATCGCAGAAGATGTGCGGTTCGCCCTTCCGCCGGAACTCATCGCGCTGGCCCCGCATTCCCTGAAAGCGGCTGCTCACCCATGAGTGACTCCGAATTGCATCCGCATTTTCCCAGTGCCGCGGGCCCCGTTGCAGCGCCGGTCTATTCTCCCGCGAGCCAGGCGCCGGAACTGGAGAGCTGTCTGCGCGCCGCGGTTGATTCCCTGCGAAAGGCTCAGTATCCGGAAGGCTACTGGCTGGGCGAGTTGGAGGCCGACAGCTCGCTGGAGGCCGATGC
>DATMAF010000030.1:0-6850 GCA_035560315.1 Terriglobia bacterium
CCGCCCGCTTCAAAACAACGGACGAGCTGTGCAGGAAGACTTCGCCCTCGCCGCTACCTCTGTTGCAGCAGCGTCTGCGGCCGGTTTCCGGAAGCCGGTGCGCCTCGCGCTTCCATCTGCTGCGCAGGTCCGCGGGCGAGAGATTTGCGGGGGGACAAGGATCAGACGCTCAAATGAACATTTCTTCGTCTTGGGTGGCGCGCTCAACGGTCTTGCGATTCCGATGCAAGAAGAACTGAAGCCCGGCGCGCACTCCGGCAATTAAGGCTGAGATTTCCCGTGCCGGCTCCAGAATGCCGCGTTGAATCGCCTGCGTGGTTTCCTCCACCCGGTTCAGCGTGTCTTCCACCAGATGATCCAGCCGGACCACTTGCACGCGCGCCCGGTCCGTGGTGTCCCGGACCAGCGTGTTCAGCCGCTCCATCTGGTCGCGGGCCGATCGGGTGATCTCCTGCAAGTTGGAACTGATGGCGGCGAACTTTTCGCTGGAGTCCTTCAGGATTTCCCGGGATGAGCGCAGAATCGGCTCCAGGCCTCCGGAGAGCTGGTCCAGCAAGGAACCCGTCCGCTGGCACCAGTTTCGGAAGGCGATCACGAACACCAGCATCAAGACGGTTTGGGCGATCAGCACTCCCACCATCAAGCTGGCCAGCAGTACAATTGTGTTCTGAAGCTCGGCGTCCATGGTATCCGCTGCTTTCCGCGACTCCCCCTGCTCGGAGACGATGGTTGTTGGTCTGGCCGGCGCCGCGCCGGGGGACTAGCCGGCGGATCCCTTGGTTTGGCTCTCGGAGCGATACGCCTGCTTGCCGGCTTCGATAGCGGCTGCCAGGTGCTCCTTTTGCTGCGCCAGCATTCCCTTGCCGCGCTCCAGATACTCGGTGGCCTGTTCCCGAATTTCACGGCCGCGCCGGGAGAGGTACTCCCGGCCTTCGTCCAGCCGCCCCGAAATCATCTCGCGGGTTTCCTTGCCCGACTGCGGGGCGAACAAAATGCCGACCAGCGCGCCGATGCTCAAGCCTGCCAGAAAATACAGAAACTTCCCGCCGCTATTGCTGTTTTCCATGGGAACCTCCTCGTCGCTTGGCTCACCGCCATGGTAGCACCCGGTCCCCCAAAACACAACCAACGGGAACCGCACAGGCGCAAGACGCTTGCCAGGGAAGACAAGCCAGCGTATGCTCTTACGCGCTGATTTGCTGTGGAGGAGGATTTCATGGTTCGTGCATCGCATCATCGTTGCGCTGTTTTCCGGGCACTCGCTACGGGGTTGATGTTCGCAGGCGCGATCGTCGGAGCGCGGAGAGCGGCGGGGCAGTCGCCGGCGACAGCCGGAGCGGGACGCAAGGCGGAAGAGCAATACAAAAACATCCAGGTCCTCAAAGGAATTCCGGCGGACCAGATTCCCGCCACCATGCGGCTGGTGGCCGCTTCCCTGGGAGTGCAGTGCTCTTTCTGTCATGTGCAGGGAGCCAACGACAAGGACGACAAGCCGGAGAAACAGACCGCCCGCCGGATGATGGCGATGGTGCTGGACATGAACAAGGGCCACTTCAATGGACGAACCGCCATCACCTGCAACACCTGTCATCGCGGCAGCCCGGCCCCGGTGGGAACGCCGGCGCCCGAAGACATGGGCCGGCCAGCGCAGCGGGGGAGCGTTCCGGAAGGGGTAACGGCGGAACTGCTGCTTGAAAAATATCTTCAGACCATGGGCGGCGAGGAAGCTGTATCCCGCATCACCAGCGTGGTGGCGAAAGGAACGCTGGAGTCAGCCGCCAATCCGCCCTCGCCGTTGGAGATCTACGTCAAGTTCCCCGACAAGCGGCTGGTGGTCTCGCATGTCCAGGGCGATGACAGCTCGGAGGCGACCGCCGGAGCCGCGGGCTGGACCTCCAGCGCCGCCCGGGGTCTGCGCGACATGACGGCGGCGGACAACGAGGCCATCAAGCTCGAAGACCCGCTTTACCTGGTGGCCAATGTGAAAAAAATCTATACCCAATGGCGAGTGGGCCGTTCCGAGAAGGTGGGAGACAGGGACGCCTATGTTCTCAACGGCACGGCTCCGGGGCATTTGCCCATCCGTCTGCACCTGGACCAGCAAACCGGAGAATTGCTCCGGCTGACCCATTTCACCGAAACCCCGCTGGGCCGCCTGCCTACGCAACTGAGCTTCGGCGATTATCGCGCGGTCGGCAACGTGAAGCTTCCCTTTCGTATCGCCGCCATCCGGCCAACCACGCGCAACACGATCCAACTGGAGCAAGTGCAGGTGAATGTCCCGCTAGAAGATTCCCTGTTTGCAAAGCCCGCTTCCCCGGCGCGCTAACGGGGATGCGGGGGGAGTAATCGCGCCTGGCCGGCCGTTCTTGTATGTGCTGGTTTTTCTTGACATTATCTCTGCTTTGCGCTATAAGCGAAGGCAGTTCGAGGGAGGGCTGGAATGCCCGGGCGGGCTTTAGGGCAGATGAGGTTGCACAACGCCCCGCATCCGCGTAAGGCGGGGGGTGTGGTGTCAAGAACTCTGCTCGGTTTGATGGCTGCGGCGCTGTTGGTCGGCAGCGCCCTTCCGCTTCCTGCGCAGCAGGCTGCCAGCCCGGCGGGGAGCCCAGCGAATCCCCATCAAGCGCTGCTCAACCGCTACTGCATCACCTGCCACAACCAGAAGCTGCGCACGGCTGACCTGCTGCTGGATCAGGTCTCTGCGGAGAACGTCCCGGCGGATGCCGCCGTATGGGAAAAGGTGGTGCGCAAGCTGCGCGCCGGGCAGATGCCGCCGGCCGGAGTCCCGCGCCCGCCCCAGGCAGACTATCTTGGCTTCATCCGCTATCTGGAGGAGGCGCTCGACCGCGCCGCGGCGGCCAACCCCAATCCCGGCCGGCCGCTGGCTCACCGCTTGAATCGCGCCGAGTACGCCAACGCCATTCGCGACCTGCTGGGCTTGGAAGTGGACGGCACGGAACTGCTTCCCCCCGACAACACCAGCGCCGGCTTCGACAACATCGGAGAAGTGCTCTCGGTCTCCCCGCTGCTGATGGAGCGCTACATGCTCGCGGCGGGCAAGATCAGCCGGCTGGCCGTCGGCGATCCCGCAATCCGCCCGGCCTCCAAGACCTACGAAGTTCCGGAACGCTTCATGCAGCATGACCGCGCCAGCGAGGATCTTCCGTTCGGATCGCGGGGCGGGCTGGCGGTCCGGCACCACTTCCCGCTGGACGGGGAATATTCCATCAGCATCCGGCTGCACCGCAACAACGACGGCTATATCCGGGGGTTGCGGGAGCCGCACCCGCTGGATGTCCGGCTGGATCGCGAGCGCATTAAGCTGTTCACGGTGGGCGGAGTGTTCAAAGGCCGCTCCGGCCCCATCTTTTCGCGCAATGACCCGGATTACCGGGGCGATCCTGAGCAGATCGACTACGAATTTTCGGCGGACGCCGAGTTGGAAGTCCGCTTTCCGGCCGTGGCGGGAACGCACCTGGTGGGGGTTTCATTCCTGAAGCGGACCACCAAGCCGGAAGGCCAGTATATGCCGCCGCTGTTGTATGACGACCTGGACCAGTACCGCGGCGGCGAGCCGGCCATCGCCAGCGTGACCATCACCGGCCCCTATGAGGCCAAAGGGTCCGGAGAAAGCCTGAGCCGCCAGAAGATTTTTATCTGCTCGCCGGCCAGCGCCGCCGAAGAAGAGCCCTGCGCCCGCAAGATTCTCGGGGCGCTGGCGCGCCGCGCCTACCGCCGGCCGCTGAGCGGCGCCGACCTCGACACGCTGTTGCAGTTGTACCGGGAAGGCCGCGGCGAAAACGGCTTTGAAGCCGGCATCGAGATGGCCTTGCAGCGCATCCTGGCCGGTCCGGAGTTCCTCTTCCGCGTGGAGCGCGATCCGGAGGGTCTCGCGCCGGGGACGGCTTACCGCATCAGCGATGTGGAGCTGGCTTCCCGCCTGTCGTTCTTCCTGTGGAGCAGCATTCCCGACGACGAACTGCTGGACCTGGCCGAGCAAGGCAAGCTGCGGGACGCTGCTGTCCTGGAACAGCAGGTGCGTCGCATGTTGGCGGACCCCCGCTCCCAGGCGCTGGTCGATAACTTCGCCGGCCAGTGGCTCTCGCTGCGCAACCTGGCGCAAACTTCCCCGGACCCCCGCGAATTCCCCGACTTTGACGAGGAATTGCGCGTGGCCATGCGGGAAGAAACCCGGCTGTTTTTCGAAAGCATTGTGCGCGAGGACCGCAGTGTGTTGGATCTGTTGCGGGCCAACTACACGTTTCTCAACGAGCGCCTGGCGCGCCACTATGGAATCCCCAATATTGTCGGCAGCCACTTCCGGCGCGTGACGCTGGCGGACGAAACCCGGGTGGGCCTGCTGGGCAAAGGCAGTCTGCTGACCGTTACCTCCTATGCCAATCGCACCTCCCCCGTGCTGCGGGGCAAATGGGTGCTTGAAAACTTTCTGGGAACTCCGCCCCCTCCGCCGCCTCCCAATGTTCCGGCGCTGGAGGAAAAAAGCAAGGAGGGCAAGCCCCTGACGATGCGCCAGATGATGGAGCAGCATCGCGCCAACCCGGCCTGCGCCGGCTGCCATCGCATCATGGATCCCATCGGGTTCGCGCTGGAAAACTTTGATGCCCTGGGCAAGTGGCGCACCACCAGCACCTTCGGGGCCAAGGATCAGCCCATCGACGCCTCCGGCGTCCTGCCGGACGGCACCCAGTTCAACGGCGTGGTTGAATTCCGCAAGGCCTTGCTGAACCACCAGGAGCAGTTCCTGCGGACCGCGACGGAAAAGCTGCTGACGTATGCCTTAGGGCGGCAAGCGGAGTATTACGACGCCCCCGCCATCCGCTCCATTCTGCGGGGCGCCGCGCCCAGCGACTACCGCTGGTCATCGCTGGTTTTGGAGATCGTGAAAAGTGTGCCATTTCAGATGAGGAGGACACGAGCGTCATGATGATCTTTAAGAAGGCGATTCCGCGCCGCACCTTTCTGCGGGGAATGGGCACCACGCTGGCTTTGCCCCTGCTGGACGCCATGGTCCCGGCATTCGCCGCTCCGGGAGAAAAGCCCGCCAAGGCCGTGACGCGCGTTTCCTACGTGTTTGTCCCCAACGGCCGCATCATGAAGAAATGGACGCCGCAGACCCTGGGCGCGGATTTTGAGATCACGCCTTCGCTGGAGCCGCTGGCGCCCTTCCGCGATCAGATGCTGGTGTTGACCGGCCTGAACATCAAAGCAGCCGACGCCATCGGGAACGAACCGGGCGGGGTCCACGCGCGGCCCTGCGCCTGCTGGCTGACCGGCGTCCACCCCAAGCCCGGCGGCGCGGTGGGCATTTCCGTCGACCAGCTCATTGCTCGCGAGTTTGGCAAAGAGACGCAACTGGCCTCGCTCGAGCTGGGCCTGGACTCTCCCGAGATCGCCGGCAACGACGGCAGCTACTCGGCCTATTACATGAACACCATTTCCTGGCGCAGCGGCACCAACCCGCTGCCGATGGAAATCAATCCTCGCAACGTCTTCGAGCGGCTGTTTGGCGACAGCGACAGCGCGGATCCGGCCGTGCGGGCGCAGCGCATCAAGAAGGACCGCAGCATCCTGGATTCCGTCTCAGAGGGCGTCGCCCGGATGCTGGGGGAGGTGGGGCCCTCCGATCGCGCCAAGCTGAGCGAGTATCTGGACGCCCTGCGGGACGTGGAGCGCCGCATCCAGGTGGCGGAGCGGACCTCGGCAGCCGACGGAGCCTCCGCCCAGGAGTTGCCGGCGATGGAGCGTCCCGCCGGCGTGCCGGCCACCTACTCCGAACACGCCAAGCTGATGTTTGATTTGCAGGTGCTGGCTCTCCAGACGGACATGACCCGTGTCGTCAGCTTCATGATGGGCCGCGAACAAAACGACCGGCCCTTCCGCGAAATCGGCATCGGCGACGGCCACCACGCCCTTTCGCACCACAAGGAAGTGGCCGAGACGATCGCCAAGGTGGAGAAGATCGATCTGTTCCAGTCGCAACTGTTCGCCTACTACCTGGAGCGGATGCGGTCGGTCAAAGACGGCGACGGCACCCTGCTGGACCATTCCATCATCGTGTTTGGCAGCAGTCTGAGCGATGGCAATTTCCATATTCACAACAACGTGCCGACGTTGGTGCTGGGCGGCGGCAGTGGCCGCATCCGGGGCGGGCGGCATCTCCGGTTCAATGGCGATCCGCTGTCGAACCTGCACCTGGCGGTACTGGACATGCTGAGCATCCCGGTGGATGAGTACCTGGACAACAAATACAGCGACGCAACCGGGAAGCTGGACATTCTTTCCATCTAGCCGGGAATGACCTCTGATCCCGCCCGGAGAACGGGGAAGCGTATGCGGGCAGTCGGTGCGGCTCTCGGTGTGTCGGTTGGGCTGCTGTGGGCCAGCCTGTGCGGGGCAGCCGGCAGCGATCTGCGGCTGGTGGATGCGGCCCAGCGCGGAGACCGCGCCGCCGTCGAGGCTCTGCTGGCCGCCGGCGCCGACGTCAACCAACGGCAAGGCGATGGCGCCACCGCCCTGGCCTGGGCGGTGCACCGCGATGACGCCGCCATGGTCGCCCGGCTGCTGGCCGCCGGCGCCGACGTCAACGCCGCCAACGACTACGGCGTGACCCCCCTGGCGCTGGCCTGCACCAACGGCAACGGCTCCCTGGTGCAGACCCTGCTGGCGGCCGGGGCCAATCCCAACGCCGCCCAGTGGACCGGCGAGACGGCTCTGATGACCTGCGCCAGCGCCGGCAGCCTGGAGGGAGTGCGGGCGCTGCTGGAGGCCGGGGCCGACGTCAACGCGGCGGAGAAGAACAAGGGCCAGACGGCCCTGATGTGGGCGG
>DATMAF010000031.1:0-9165 GCA_035560315.1 Terriglobia bacterium
AACTACTCCTTCGACACCGAATTCCTGGATCCCTCGCGGCTGCCGCCCGGAACGCCTCGTTTTCGTGACGTGGTGAATCTGGGCTACCGCGAAATCTTCTGATCCGCAGCACTCGGATCGGAATTACAATCGAGCTGTAAAGACGAAGCCTTCACTTGCTGTGAAGGCTTCGGAGTTTTTGGGAGGCGTGCCATGAAACCGATGCCTATGCTGATTGCGGTGTCTGTGTTTTTCCTCTGGACAGGCGCGGCAGTTCCCTCCGCCCGGGGACAGCAGAGAAAGGTTTTCACCAACGACGATTTTCCGCAGGCCGCTGCGCCGGCTCCCGCCAGCGCGGCTCCGGCCACCGCGCCATCCGCCGCGCCCCCGGCCTCTCCGGGCTCCCCGCCGCAGCCCGCGCTCACCGGTCCCCACGCCGAATACCAGAACGCCTTGTCCTTCCAGCAGGCGCTGCGGCAGAATCTCCAGGAAATCCAGGCCAAGCTGGCCAGCGAGACCAACGAAGCGCGCCGCAGCCGCTGGACCGCCATGGTGGAGTGCCTGGAGACCCTGATCGAGCGCAACCAGGAAACCATCAACGACCTCTCACGCGAGATGCAGATCGGTTCCGGACCCGGTCCGGAAGGTTCCTAGAAGTCATCTGGCTCTGTTGACCTCCTTGCTGTTCCCGACCGACGGCCAGAGCCGGTTGGGGTTACCGGCCAAGCCCAACAAGAGGGCCTGCCAACGCTGCAGGAACAAACTCCAGCCCGCTGCTCAGGATGAGGGTTCGTTGGACGGTGGAGAAGTCGGTCTCCTCGAAAACGTGCCGCGCATCCTGGCGGCGGGAAAGGCGCGGCGCATTTCGGCGCGCACGCCGGGGATGCCCACCCTTCTTCCCGCGCATGGCCGGGATCCCGCTCCGGGGGCGGCGCGTTTCTCGGATGTAGAGATGGTTACGCCCACTATCGAAGAGGACGTCAGCCGGCGCCAAACCGAGGGGGCGCTGGCTGGGCAGCCCCCACCAACAGGCGCGCCAGCAGTTGGTCGAGGAAACTGTGGCCCATCGCTTCTTCGACCAGTGGGCTTTCGTGCGGCGAGGCCGCCTGGACACTGACGGCGATCGGAACACTGTCGCCACCGCTGATCGCCGTGATGTTGGCCCCTTTCCCGCGCTTGCTCGCACCGACTCTCAAGCCCCTTTTTTCGCGGCCGCGAAGGTCGCGTCAATGAAGGCTTCCTCCAGGTTCAACCGCCCCTCGCCTTGCAGCCGTTCGGCCAGTTTCTTCAACCCTTCTCCAGCAACCCCGCCCGCACCCCTGCTGAAAGCGCCGATGGCAGGTCCGGTAGGGGGATACTTGCTCGGCATCTGCCGCCACTGCGCCCCGTGCCTAGAATCCACAACCCCCCGTTCAGAACCGCCCGCGTATCGGCGGGCTGACGCCCTTTTCCATCGGGCCGTGGCTTCGGCTCCAGAATCGGCGACAACCTCGCCCGCTGCGCATCGCTCACTTCCCAGCGTCCTCTCATCGCGTTGGTTTTTGCATCAAATCGCCAGAACCCCACTTTCCCCACTGGCCCCGTCCTGCCACCCTCTTTCTTATGCTATTCTTCCCCCCGAACCATTTTTGAGACAGGTTCTACAAGCGCTCCAGCTCGGGATAGAAGAGCGAGGACACCCGGACGAAGTGGACAAGCCGGAACGGCTCCTCCGCTTTGGTCGAGATCTGGGCGTCGCGGAAGCAGTTCGTTAGCCCGGTTCCTTCGCAGCCGGGATGCTCCACGTCGTCAATCAAGCCGATTCGTGAATATTACACAATATCGTGACATATTCTTGCCTTTGTGTTTTCGTCTTCGGCAAGGGAAACTTCGCCAGAATGAAGCGGGTCTTGGGGACCTTGGGACGGCGGCGAAGGAGGGCCGCCTCTCCAGCGCCTGGAAATTTCTTCGCACTCCTGCTGGGTTTTTCATGCTCGTCGAAACCCAGCATACCCAGAAATGTCGCGCTGTAGGATGCGACGCTCCGCAGTTTCGTTTGGATACATGCTCCACATTGCTCCCATTGCCCTCAAGAGGGCATCGCCCGTATACATTTTGGAACCAACTATCTGCTGCAACCGCTTTCAGCTCCGCTTCCGCAGCCTCGAGCGCCTACCGCTGGAAGGCATCGCATCCCGTGTGGGGTGCGGCGAGGAAATGGACTCGCGTCGTCCCGCTGATGAACCCCGGGGCGGTCGAGCCGAACCGCATGGTGGAACTGCTGTGGGTCGCCCCGACTGCGAACTCCTTGGTGGCGACGGGGGCGGTTGGCTCTTTTTCACTCGTGCGAGCTATCGGCCGGGCTTTTCCATGTAGGCCGCGGGGGAGCCGCGCGCGAGTTCGATCCCCAATCGCCGCCCGCTTGCCCAAACCCTTTGCCGACCAGCCAGCCCTAGGGGTGTTTCCGGCCGGAGCCAACAAGCGACAGGTCGTTCTCGGACCTTGGTTTCCTCCCGACGCGGCGCCCCCGTACCTTGCGGCAAACTTCCATTGCGCCGTCGCTCAGTGAACGCACTCCCACCTGCTGGACCACAATTCACCCTCTGCGACCGGCAACGGAACGACGCTTGGTTCCGATCACAAATCCGGTGCCGAAACGTTTCTGGACACGGATCGCATGGAGTCTTGTTCCCAAGACGCGCCGGCCTAGAGAACGAGATCGCCAATGCCGTGCGGCTCAGCCGGACGCGCTGAGCATTGCCCCGACAAAATATGGTGCAGGGTCGGTACTCCCGGCGGACAGGCCCGCGCGAGGATTCGCAACCTCTGCTTTAACATCGCGGCCCGGACTGCGGCTGGGATTGAATCTGGGTCAACAGGTCGGACATTTGCGGGACAGAGCCGGTGAGACGGCCGAAGCGGGTCTCCAGATAGAGCCGCGTGAAGTCGCGGACCAGCGGGCGCAAGGGCTCCGGCACCGACTCGGCGAACTCGCAGGGCGTCTGGCCGGGCAGCTTCTTCACGCCGCGCCGCGCGAACAGTCGCAGCAGGCGCAGGTAGAGCAGCGTGGCGTCCTGCGGACGGCTGTGGCCGGAGCGGGCGCGCCGTCGCAGGCTCCAATCCCCAAGAAGCGAGCGGATCCCGGCACCCCCCAGCAGCGCCGCCATCCCCAGGACCAGAACGCCCAGCGCCGCCGCCAGCAGGCCGCGATGCTGGAGCGCGGAGTCGGTGAAGCTGCGCAGCGCGGCCACGATGCCGCGATACTTTTCCTGCAAGTACTGGCGCGAATCCCGGCGCATCTCGCGCGAAGTGCGTTCCAGCCGGCGGGCCAGCGTCACCTGGTGCAGGAAATCGTAGTTAATGACCCACTCTTCCCAGAACGTTTGGAACGCATCCACGTACAGAGCCATGCGGCCCAGCCAGTGCGACTGCGGCCGGCGTCCCTCGGCTGGCGTGGGATCGAAGCTGACCCATCCGGAGGCCGGAAAGTAAACTTCCACCCAGGAATGGGCGTCGCTGGCGCGAACGGTGTAGTTTCCGGAGATGTCATTGAACTGTCCTTGCAGGAAGCCGTTTACCAGCCGCGCCGGGATGCCGAGGGAGCGCAGCAGCACCGCCATGGAGGCGGCAAAAAACTCGCAATGCCCGCGCCGCGACTCAAACAGGAAGAAGGCAATCGGATCCTGTGGCAGCGCCGGGGGAAGTTCCAGCGTGTAGCCGTAGTTTGCCTGCAAATACTGTTCGACGGCTCTTGCCTTGTCGTAGTTGGTAGAGGCCCCGGCCGTGATGTGCCGCGCGAGTTCGAGGATGCGAGGGTCCGTGGGGGGCAGTTGCAAATACATCTCCCGGATGTCCGCAGGCGCCTCCGGAGGACTGGCCGCCAGGCTGGCCGGCGTGGGAACGGAAACATCCGACAGCACCGAATAGCGCACCAGCGACCCCGAACCGGAGGGCATGTAGACGGAACCGGTCTGATCCTGCCAGAGGGTACGGAAGGGGCCGGTCAGCTCCAGCGGCTCCGGAGCCAGAAAGACGGCATCACTGGCCAGCGGCTCCAGCGTGATGGTGTAGTGCAGCAACCGGGATGGCTGGCTGGAGCGCGGCGTTTCTCTCACGAACCGGAAACTGCGCCGGCCGGGCACGGTCATGGCGGCCCGGCTGTTATTGAACCAGCGCTTGCCATCGAAGGCGGACAGCGCAATGCCGCGCCACTTGATCCCGTCGGAAGGGCGCAGTTCCGGCGCATCGATGTGCATGACCACCGCGGAGGAGCGCTTGATCTGGCCGATCTGCCCGAGTTCGACGTCGTCGGAAAATCCGGTCATGCGATCGCTGGGACGCGACAGCGAGCTGAAAAAGCCGCGGTTGGCCCGCGGGATCACGAAGAAGAGAATGACGCTGAGGCAGGCCACTCCCAGGCAAATGGCCGCCGACGTGGCGCTCAGCGCCGGCGCCAGCCCCCGCCGCTTTTCCTCCGGAGAAAGCAAGCGATGGACATCGGCCGCCCGGCCGCGGGCGCGCCGAATCTCAAAGCTGGTGAAGGTGGAAACCGCCAGCAGCAGGAACACCGCAAAGAAAAATAAGAAGGCGGTGCCCACCGTCAGCGTCGCCGCCGCCAGCATCTGCGCAAAGGCCAGCGCCGCCAGGAATAGGTAGTCGCGCGTGCGGCAGGCGGAGAACAACTCCACGGCCGCGCCGAAGAAGATCAGATGGATGCCCGCCATCACCACCCATCGCTCCAGGGCATTGACGGCGGAGGCTTGCAAGAACAAGCCGTCCAGAACGAAGAAAGGAATGTAGGCGAGGGCCAGGCGCAGACTCCAGGCCGGAGACAACAAAAAAGCGCTTCCCCGCCAGAGCAGAATCGCTTTGCCCGCCAGGGCCGAACCCATCAGGGCCATCGTGTAGCCGTCGATCCGACCCGTAAAGGCCAGCGTCAGGAATCCGGTGGCGACCAGCCCGAAGAGGGAAATCTCAAAATAGCGGTCGATGGGGTCCGGAGCGGCGCCCGCGGAAAGGCGGGAGCGCAAGGGGTGAGGAGCGGGAAGGGTATCCACAGCCGGCGGCTCCTAGGGATGCACGGGCTGGCTTTTCGTTTCCGGGCTGGACGGGAGTTTGCGAGGATATTCGCAGACCCGGTTCTTGCCCTCGCTTTTGGCGCTGTAGAGCGCCTGGTCGCTGGAATCCAGCAACGCCTCAAAGCTGGCAAACTCGTCCAATTCCGTGCCCGAGATGCCTACGCTGATGGTCACCGTAGAAGAGCAGGCCCCCATCACGTAGGGCTCAGAGGCCACCGCCAGGCGCAAGCGATCCGCAAGCACCTTGCCCGTGGCCAGGTCCGTATTGGGAGCCAGCAAAACAATTTCCTCGCCGCCGTAGCGCGCCAGGATATCGACTTTGCGGGTAATGCTTTTCAAGCGGGCGGCGACCTGTTGCAGGACGTAGTCGCCAAACAAATGGCCGTAACGGTCGTTGATGGATTTGAAGTCGTCCAGGTCCATCATCATCACCGTCAGCGGCAGCTTGTAGCGCCGCGACTCTTCCCAGAAGTGCTGCGCGACCTGGAAGAAATAATGGCGGTTGTAAATCTGGGTGATCTGATCCGTATGCGAAAGCAGTTCCAGGCGCGCGTTGGCCTCTTCCAGCTCCCGCTCCCGGTGGCTTAACCGCAGGTTCAACTGAATGACTTCCAGCAGCGTCCCCAGATCGCCGGAGCGTTCGCGGCCGATCCCGGCCAGCAGGGAGCGGCCGGAGCCGTCGGGGGGCAGCGGGAAAAAGCTATACTGCACCGTGACGGTGGAAGCGTCCGGCATCCTGTGGTTCAGATCGATTCGCCGCGGCTCGCTGTACAACTGCGGCGACATCTCCGTAATGCGGCGCGCCGACGGGGTGTCCAGAAATTCGGTGAATTTCCTGCCCGGCGCCAGCCCCCCCGGACAAAACCGCTCGCAAAAGCTTGGGTTGGCGTAGCAGAGGGTGCCGTCCGGCTCCAGCACGATGACGTAATCAGGCGAGTTCTGGAATGCAGTGAAGGCAGTCATTTCCACCACGGCGCCGGTTCGGTTGCCGTCGGGCACGGTTGCGGGGGAGACGGGCCTCCTGCCTATTGTATGCCCCGCAGCAACCGAAACACAAACCGCTTCCGCGGGCTGCGGGAACCGATCTTGTCACGTTTTCGGGGCTGGGTCTTCCGGGAGGGACGCCGGCCGAGACCCTAGGGCTTTTTCCCCAGTTTTTCCCCAAGTTGCGCAAAGACATCCGCGCGCAGAGCTTCGTCGGCGCAGCTAATGAAATCGACCCAGCGAAACTTGAGCAACAGCGGCCGCTCACCCAGCTGGGCCACAACGCCCAGATGCTCGCGCGTCGAATCCACAGAAACCGTTACAAACCGCAGTTCAGGGTTGTACTCCTTTAGGATGGGCTCCAGGCGGTGCCGCACCCGCGCCTTGCGCTCAGAACCCAGTTGCATTCCTGCGCCTCAGATGTTGCGCCGCACGCACGCCCCTGCCGCCAATGAAGCTCCCCTGCTGAACCCCTAGGAAAAAAAAGCGCATTCTACCATCCTGCCGGAATTCGGCGAGACGACTGGGCCTCGCCCCCCCCCGGCTGGCAGCCTATTCTAACACAGCGCCGGACAGCGGTTGCATTTCCCGTTTTCGCCCGGATACAGTAGCAGGACAGGCATTGCTGGAGGGAGGCGCTGCTCGGTGATTCCGCTCTGGGATGACATCCCCCGAACCCGCTGGCCGTTCGTCATGTTCCTGCTGATCCTGGCGAACGTGGTGGTCTTTTTTCTGGAGGTGGCGGCCCCGCCGGCGGAGCGGGAGCGGCTCATCGCCGCCTATGCGCTCATTCCGGCGCGCAGCACGGCGTTGCTGACCGGCGAGCCGGTCGGGCTCTCCGGGGGCCTCCTGCCGTTGTTCACCTCCATGTTTCTGCATGGCGGCTGGATGCACCTGATCGGCAACCTGTGGTTCCTGTGGCTGTTCGGCGACAACGTGGAAGATCGCATCGGCCACGGCCGCTTTCTGCTCCTGTACCTGGCCGGCGGGCTGGCGGGCGCGCTGACGCATTGGCTGTTCAACCTGAACTCCGTGGTTCCGACCGTGGGCGCCAGCGGCGCCATTGCCGCCGTGATGGGGGCCTACCTCATCACCTTCCCCGGCGCCCGCATCCGCACGCTGGTCCCGGTGTTCTTTTTCCTCACCTGGTTCGATCTGCCCGCCTTTGTCATTCTGTTTTACTGGCTCCTGATCCAGCTCCTCAGCGGCATGGCCTCGGTCGCGGTGGCGGATCCGATGCAGGGCGGTGTCGCGTTCTTCGCGCACGTCGGCGGGTTCCTGGCCGGCATCCCGCTGATGATGCTCCTGCGCCCGCGCCGCCGGAGGCGACTCCTGACATGGTAGAAGCGGAAACAGCGCCGCCCCAAGTGGTGCTTTACACCCGCGCCGGCTGCCACCTCTGCGAGGAGGCCAAGCGGCAGCTCGACCAATTGCGCCGCCGGGTCCTGTTTGATCTCCGGGTGATTGACATCGATCAGGACCCGGAGTTGCAGCGCCGCTACAACGACGAAGTCCCGGTCATTTTCATTTGCGGCCGCAAGGCCTTCAAATACCGCCTCGACCCCGGGGTATTTCTTCGGAAGCTTCGCGAGCGGAAAAATTAGCGCCGGACAGGCACAAAACGCTATTTGCGGCTATGATAGCTGTTAGCCCTGTGCGGCGGAGCGTACACCTTGGACTGGCTGCGGGAAGCCTTTCATATCCTCACCGACGTGCAGGGAATCGTCTCCTGGGGCGGGCTGACGCTGGTCTGCGCCATTGTTTTCGTCGAGACCGGACTGTTCATCGGATTCTTCCTGCCGGGCGACTCCCTGCTGGTCACGGCCGGCATCTTTGCGGCCGCGGGCTACCTCGACATCACCTGGCTGCTGATCCTCGGCTCCCTCTGCGCGGTGGCCGGCGATCAGGTGGGCTATCTGATCGGGCGCAAGGCCGGCAAGGCGCTCTACAGCCGCCCCGATTCCCGCTTCCTCAAAAAGAAGCATCTGGAACATACCCGCGCATTCTACGAAAAGTACGGCGCCAAGACCATCGTGCTGGCGCGCTTCGTGCCCATCGTGCGCACCTTCGCCCCGGCGGTGGCCGGCGCCGCGGAGATGAACTACCGCCGCTTCGTCACCTACAACATTCTCGGCGGGGTGCTGTGGATCTGGAGCATGAGCCTGCTGGGTTATTCGCTCGGGGCGGCCGTCCCCAACATCGACCGCTACATCCACTGGGTGATCGCCGTCGTGATCGTGCTTTCGATCCTGCCCGGGGTGGTGGAAATTCTGCGCGCCCGGCGCAAGGCGGGCAAGCCCAACGCCATCCAGCCGGCGGCGGAAGATTTCTGAAGCGCCCGCCCTCCCGCGCCGCGCGAATGCCGCGGTGGCTTGCTTAAAAGTCCTGCTCTTCCTGGGTGTACGTGAAGCCGCGCAGCAAGGACTGGTCGCCCTGCTTCTCCACCTTCACGCGCAGCACTTCATCGCCTTGCGTTTTCCGCAGCACCGCATAGGTGGCGAACACCTCGTTGTAAAGCTTCGTGACCAGGTAGGTGTCGTTGGTGCCGTCTTTGCGCCAGACTTGCCCCAACAGGATCTTCTTGACAGCCAAGTTCCCCTCCGGCGGCTCCGTGGAAATTGATTCGCTTCCTACTCTACTACAAACAGCCCCCTACTGTACCCGGCCGGTACCGAAGGAAGAACCGCGCGCCCGCGGGAGCCAACCGCCTGCCGGCGCCAATTCGTTCTCCTGGATGGCTTGACATCGCCGCGCATAAACTGTAGTTTATGAAAGTTGCTAACTCGCATTAACCTCAGGAGCACTATGCGCCCATCGTTTGTCTCCGGATGCGCCGCGGCCTGGATGCTGCTGGCCGCGTTCCCAGGGACTGTGGCCCGCGCCCAGGTGTCCGCAGCGGAGGCAGGCCCGATTCAGGACAACAGCTTTCTGATCGAAGAAGCCTACAACCAGGAGCCGCGCGTCATCCAGCACATCAGCTTCTTCACCTACGCGCCGGAGAGCGAAAGCTGGCTCTACAACTTCACCCAGGAATGGCCGGCGCCCGGCGACGCCCGCCACCAGTTGAGCTACACGATCCCCGTGGCGCGCTCCGGGGGAGCGGGCGTGGGGGACCTGGCGCTGAACTATCGCTATCAGTTGCTCG
>DATMAF010000032.1:0-2343 GCA_035560315.1 Terriglobia bacterium
TTGCTCCGCCGCACCCCCCGGCCAGCATCCGTTTGTTTAGCGCGCATCTCCGGTTTCCCCTCCCGGCCCAAAGTAATCCACATACAAGTCGGGGGTTTCATAGAGGCGGACGCGGTGCAGCCGGCAGAAAGACAGCTTCGGCTCCAGCATCTTCCAGATCTCCACTGCCAGATTCTCGGTGGTAGGGATCAGGTGCCGGAAGGCGGGAACCTCGGCGTTCAGGAAGCGGTGGTCGAGCACCTCCAGGACCTCGCGGTGCAGCACCTCTTTGAGCTGCTTGAGGTCCACCACCATGCCGGAGCGTTCGTCCACCTCGCCGCACACCGTCACCTCCAGGACGTAGTTGTGCCCGTGGCCGCGCGGGTTATTGCACTTGCCAAACAGCCGCTGGTTCTCTTCCGCGGAGAGCGCCGGACTGTGATAGTAGTGCGAGGCGGAAAACTCCGCCCGCCGCGTCAGATAGATCATTCCGTCTCGCATCGGCCTCCGCATCGGCTGGAGAAAACCGGAGGGCCCGCCGGCACTCCTGGCAGGGTCAGTTCCCCGTCGAATACCGCCTTCCCTTCCATTCTATGCCCAACTTTCGAGAGTATCGCCGCTCCGAGTTGAGGAGCAACAGGAAAAGCAGAAACGCCCCCGGCGCCAGCAGCAGCGTTTTCGCCAGCCGCGACGGTCCGGCCAGGCTTCGAAAATACCGGCCATGTTCCACCACCGCATACAGCAGCGCCGCCACCCCGAGCCAGGCCGCTGGAAATCCCGCCGCCAGGCCCACGGCTCCCGCTGCCACCGGAAGCCAGCCGCGCCCTGCCGTCGCCGCAGCCGTCCGGTACACCGCCCTGGTGTCGCCGCCCAAAAGCAGGAACAGATTCTTGGTCCAGCCTTCCCACATCGCGGAGAAGGTGCGATACATGCGGGTCGTGACCAGGCCGTCTCCGGGCCCGAACCACAGGCGCAGTCCGGCCTGCTTGGCGCGCCGCGCCAGCGCCACGTCCTCCAGCGTTTCACCGCGGATGCGGCTGTGGCCGTCAATTTTCCGGTAGGCTTCCCGGCGGATCAGGAGGTATTGGCCATTGGCCGCCGCCAGCGGATCGGCGGGGTCATTCACGCGCTCGAACGGATACAGGCGCGCAAGCAATTGATAGACTTGCGGAATGACCGCCTTTTCCCACCAGCATTCAGTCTGCTGCGACGGAGAGCAGGAAACCAGATCCAGCCCCTCGCGCTCCGCCCGACTCACCAATTGAAGCACCGCCCCGGCGGCGTGGCGGGTGTCAGCGTCCGTAAACAGGAGCCATTCGCCTCGGGACTCCGACACGGCCACATGCAAGGCGTGGTTTTTGCCCGTCCATCCGCCGGGCAGCGGAGGCACGGCCAGCAGGCGGACGTTTGGGTGCTGCCGCGCAAACCGCTCGACCAGGGAGGCGGTCGCATCCTCCGAGCCGTCGTCGGCCACCAGGATCTCCACCCGCTCGCCCTGCCTTACCAGCGATTGCAGGCAGTCGCCGATGGTGGCCTCCTCATTCCGCGCCGGAATGATGATGGAAACCAGGGGCGGCGTGTTTTCCGTCTCCGGCCGGTTACCCACGCAGAGGCTCCCCGACAAGGACAAATTTCGGTATCATGGAGCAAAGGGTTGTCATGACAGACCGCCAGGAAATCGTCGCGAAATTCACCTTGATGGGCTTCGTGCTGTTTTTTGTTCTCTTCTTCTCGCGGCCCTCGGGCCAGCAGCGCGCCGTCGGGCTGGGGGAATTGGTTCCGGATTTCACGCTCCCGAAAGACGACGGCCAGCCGGTCTCGCTGGCGGATTTTCGCGGCCAGATCGTGGTGCTGAACTTCTGGGCTTCCTGGTGTGCCCCCTGCGTGGACGAACTGCCGTCCTTAAAGCGGTTCGCGCAACAATACGCCGGCAAAGGCGTGACGGTGCTCGGCGTCAGCTTGGACGAAGATCCGGAGGCGTACAAAGAATTTCTTGCCCGATTCCAGATCAACTTCCTCAATGTGCGCAACGCCTCCCGCAACGTCAGCGACCTGTACGGCACCTTCAAGCTGCCGGAGACTTACATCATCAGCAAGGACGGCCACCTGCTCAACAAGATCATCGGCCCCACGGACTGGACCAGCCAGCAAATGCTGGATTATTTCAACGCCCTCATCGCCGCCTCGTAGCAGGCCGCGCCCCCGCCGCCCAACCCCGCGCAGCCATGGCGCCGCCTCAACCCCAGCAAAAAGGGTCGCCGCCCGTCGGTCCGCAACAAACAACCTACACCCTCTATAATAGACGCGGGGCAGAAGACAGGGATGCAACGATCTTATGCCCCGCAGGGAGCAAGGACTATTAAG
>DATMAF010000033.1:0-8491 GCA_035560315.1 Terriglobia bacterium
AAAAGGTGAAGTACGCCAAGTTCGATGAGACGGTGGAGTTGGTGATGCGGCTGGGAGTGGATCCCCGCCACGCCGACCAGATGGTGCGGGGCACCATTGTGCTGCCGCATGGCTTGGGGAAATCCAAGCGCGTGGCGGTGATTGCGTCGGGGGAAAAGATCCGGGAGGCAGAAGAAGCCGGCGCGGATGTCGTGGGCGGAGAGGACTTGGTCAAGAAGATCCAAGAAGGTTGGGCGGAGTTCGACGCGGTGGTGGCCACGCCGGACATGATGAAGTCGGTCGGCCGGCTCGGCAAAGTGCTCGGCCCGCGCGGCCTGATGCCCAATCCCAAGGCCGGCACCGTTACCAATGATGTGAAGACCGCGATCCAGGAGGTGAAAGCCGGCAAGGTGGAGTTTCGCACGGAGAAAACCGCCCAGATTCACGTGCCGGTGGGCAAGATCAGTTTTCCGGCGGCCAATCTGGCGGCGAATGCGCAGGCGCTGATCGCGGCCGTGGTGCGGGCGAAGCCGTCGGCGGCCAAGGGTCGCTACGTCAAGGCCATCACGCTGTCCTCGACCATGGGGCCGGGGATTCCGATCGATCTGGCGGTGGCGGAAACCGCCGGATAAGGTTGCGGCCGGAGCAGGATGACTGGGTGGGGAGGGCGCTTTGAACCGAGAAGAAAAGCAGCAGGAAATCGAACGGTTGCGGGCCGAGTTGTCCAAGGCGGTTAGCGTCTTTTTGATGAATTTTGAAAAGATTCCGGTCCAGGAGGATTGGGAACTGCGGCGGCAGATCCGCGCCGCCGGCGGGCGCTACCGGGTCCTCAAGAACACGCTGGCCGAGATCGGCGGCAAAGGGACCCCGGCGGAGGCGCTGATGCGGTCTCTGTCCGGGCCGACCGCCATGGCGACCACCGAAACCAATCCGGTGGCGCTGGCCAAGGCGCTTTCCGCTTACGCCAAGGCGAATCCCAACTTCACGTTCCGCGCCGGCTGGGTGGAAGGCCGGGTGATCTCGATTGACGAGATTGCGGCGCTGGTGCAGTTGCCGGGCAAGGAGGAACTGCTCGCCAAGGTCATGTTCCTGATCAATTCCCCGGCGCGCGGCGTGGCCGCCGCGGCGCAGATGGTGATCGGCGGCCTGGCCCGGGCTTTACATCAGGCAGTTCAAGAGGGCAAGTTGCAGCAATAAAACTGGATCGATTCCGGAACGGCGGAGGCCGTTCCGCTGGAGAGGAGTAAACGTTGTTATGTCCGACAAGGTGCAAACGATACTGGAGCAAATCAAGGGGCTGACGCTGCTGGAGGCGGCGGAGCTCGTCAAACAGATGGAATCGGCCTTTGGCGTGAGCGCGGCCGCCCCGGTGATGGTCGCCGGCGGCGCGACCGCCCCGGCGGCGAGTCTCACCCCCCCGGCCTCAGAGCAGACCGAGTTCACCGTGATCCTGACCGGCGTCGGAGCCAACAAGATTAATGTCATCAAAACCGTGCGCGAACTCACCAACCTGGGCCTGAAGGAAGCCAAGGATCTGGTCGACAGCGTTCCCAAGCCAATCAAGGAAGGCGTCAACAAGGAAGAAGCCGAGGCGCTGAAGAAGAAATTGACCGAGGCCGGAGCCACCGTCGAAGTGAAGTAGGAGGCTCGACGGCCAGCCGTTTCTTCCGCTTGTTTCCTCGCAACGAAACAGCGTGGGAGTTGTCGTGGGAATTCGTTTCACCGGCCGCCGCGGCAAGCTCTCGGGGAAGGGAGTCTCCTTCCGCGGAGAGCCGCGGGCGTGCCGGCGGCTGCCGCAACGCACGGTGGACGCGCTGGCCCGAACGGGGGCGAGCGGGTTTCTGGTTTGAATTCACGAGGAGTGCCACATGAGTGCCAAAGTGAACGGAACGGGCCGCCAGCGGATCGATTTTTCCAAGATTCGCACGGAGCTGCCCATCCCGAACCTGATTGAGGTGCAGAAGCGCTCGTATGACCGGTTCTTGCAGATGAATCTGCTGCCCAGCGAGCGGGAGGACGGCGGCCTGCAATCGGTCTTCAGCTCGGTCTTTCCGATCAAGGACTTCCGGGAACTGTCGCAACTGGATTTTGTGGACTACTCGATCGGCAACTGGGAATGCAAGTGCGGCAACCTGAAAGGACTGCATCACCTGCGCACGCCGTGTTGGCGGTGCGGGGCGAGCGTCATCACCAGCCCCTATCTGACGGGAGAGATCCTGTGCTCCAAGTGCGGGGCTTCCAACCCCAATCAGGTGGATTTTTGCGACAAGTGCGGCGATCCGGTGGACCTGCAACTGAAGTACGACGTGGTGGAATGCCAGGAGCGCGGGATGACCTACGCCGCGCCGCTGAAGGTGACCATTCGGCTGACCATTTATGAAAAGGATCCGGAGACGGGGGCCAAGTCCATCCGCGACATCAAGGAGCAGGAGGTGTTCTTTGGCGAGATTCCGCTGATGACGGACAACGGCACCTTCATCATCAATGGCACGGAGCGCGTCATTGTCAGCCAGCTGCACCGCTCCCCCGGCGTGTTCTTTGAAACCGCCAATCAACGCACCTATTTCCTCGGCAAGATCATTCCCTACCGCGGCTCCTGGGTGGAGTTTGAGTACGACGCGAAGAACATCCTCTACGTGCGCATTGACCGCAAGCGCAAATTCCTGGGAACCATCTTCCTGCGGGCGCTGGGGCTGAAGACGGACGAGGAAATTCTGCGGCGCTTCTACAAGGGAGAAACGCTGCGGATCCAGGACAAGAAAATCCTGCTGGAGCTCTCGCCCGGTTTGATCGGCACCAAGCTCTCGCATCAGGTTGTGCATCCCAAGACCAAAGAGGAGATTCTGCACGCCGGGCGCAAGCTGACGCCGTCCCTCTTCGAGGCTCTTCAGAAAGCGCACATCGCCGCCGTCGAGGTGTCCGCGAACGACCTGGAGGGGGCCTGCCTGCTGGCCGACGTGGTGGACACCAAGACGGGGGAAGTGATCGGGGAAGCCAATCAGGACGTGACTGCCGAACTGCTCAGCCGGTTGCAGGAAGCCGGTATCCAGAAGGTCGAAATTTTCTTCCCGGAGCGAGAGGACGCCGGCGTGGTCCTCAGCCAGACGTTGCGCAAGGATAGCCTCAAGACGCAGGAAGAGGCCTTGATGGAGATTTACCGCAAGCTGCGGCCGGGCGATCCGCCGACGCTGGACACGGCGGTAGCCCTCTTCCAGGGCATGTTCCAGGACCCACGCAAGTACGATTTTTCCAAGGTCGGGCGGCTGAAGTTCAACATCAAGATGGAGAAAGAAACTCCCCTGGAACAGCGCACCCTGGACACCGGCGACTTCATCGATGTGCTGCAATACCTGTTCCGGCTGCGCAAAAACATCGGCGTGGTGGACGACATTGACCACCTCGGCAACCGCCGCGTGCGGGCGGTGGGCGAGTTGCTGGAAAACCAGTTCCGCATCGGGCTGGTGCGGATGGAGCGGGCCATCAAGGAGAAGATGTCCGTGTACCAGGAAATGGCCACCGCCATGCCCCACGACCTGGTGAATGCCAAGCCGGCCATGGCCGCCATCCGGGAATTCTTCGGCTCCAGCCAACTCTCGCAGTTCATGGACCAGACCAATCCGCTGTCCGAGGTCACCCACAAGCGTCGCCTTTCGGCGCTCGGTCCCGGGGGATTGAGCCGGGAGCGGGCCGGCTTCGAGGTGCGCGACGTGCACCCCACCCACTACGGGCGCATCTGCCCGATTGAAACGCCGGAAGGCCCCAACATCGGATTGATCTCCTCCCTGTCCTGCTATGCCCGCATCAACGAATTCGGGTTTATCGAGAGCCCGTACCGCAAGGTGGTGAAGGGGCGGGTGGTGGATTACGTCGCGATCACCCATGCCGGCGACAGCGATTTCAAGCCGGGCGACCACGTGGAGCGGAGCGAATGGGAAAAGGTCTGCGAGGAATTGAAGTCCCGCCGCAAGAAGCCGCCGGAGGCCGAGCCCTACTGTTTCTATCTTTCGGCCTGGGAAGAAGACAAGTACGTGATTGCGCAGGCCAACGTCCAGGTGGATGAAAAGGGCCGCATTGTGCCCGAACTGGTCAACGCGCGGCAAGCGGGCAACTTCGTGCTGAAGCATCGCGAAGAGATCGATTACATCGACGTTTCTCCGAAACAACTGGTGAGCGTGGCGGCCGCTCTGGTGCCGTTCCTGGAGAATGACGACGCCAACCGGGCCCTGATGGGTTCCAACATGCAGCGGCAGGCGGTGCCGCTGCTGCGCGCGGAAGCCCCGCTGGTCGGCACCGGCATCGAGGCCGTCACGGCGCGGGACTCCGGCGCCGTCATCATCTGCCGGCGGGACGGCCGCGTCGAGACGGTGGACAGCGAGCGGATCATCGTGCGCGCGGAGCGCGAGGCGGAGACCAGCACCATGTCGGCCGGCATCCATGCCGATGTCTACACGCTGACGAAGTTCAAGCGGTCGAATCAGAATACCTGCATCAACCAGCGGCCGCTGGTGCGCGAGGGGGACCTGGTCAAGAAGGGGCAAGTGCTGGCCGATGGCCCCTGCACCGAGGGGGGCGAGCTGGCCCTGGGCCGGAACGTGCTGGTCGCCTTCATGCCCTGGCGCGGCTACAACTTCGAGGACGCCATCCTGGTCAGCGAGAAGCTGGTGCAGGAGGACTATTTCAGCTCCATCCACATTGAAGAGCTGGAGATCGAAGCCCGCGACACCAAGCTCGGCCCGGAGGAAGTCACCCGGGATATTCCCAACGTCAGCGAAAGCTTTCTGCGCGACCTCGACGAGAGCGGCGTGATTCGCATCGGGGCTAAAGTGGGCCCTGGCGACATCCTGGTGGGCAAGGTGACGCCCAAAGGGGAAACGCAGCTGACCCCCGAAGAGAAACTCCTCCGCGCCATCTTCGGCGAGAAGGCTGGCGACGTGCGCGACGCGTCGCTGGTCTGCCCGCCGGGCATCGAGGGAACCGTCGTGGAGGTGAAAATCTTCACGCGCAAGAGCGAAGAGAAGGACGAGCGCGCCAAGGCCATCGAGGCCGAGCAGGTGGCCAAGCTGCGCAAGAACCTGGAGGACCAGATCCGCATCCTGGAAGATGAGCGCCTGAAGCGGCTGATGGCGCTGGTGGGGGGCAAGGTGGTGCAGGCGGACCTGCACGACGAGCGCACCAACAAGCGGCTGCTGACCAAGGGCACGGAGCTCACGCCGGAGGTGCTGCGCCACCTCAAGGCGCGCGACCTGAAGCGGGTGAAGCTCGACGCCAAGCGCGATCCCCGGCTCAACGAGCAGATCGACGAGATCGAGGAGATGACTTCCCGGCAGATCGACGTGCTGCGCAAAGTCACCGGGGAGAAGGAGGAAAAGCTCCGCAAGGGGGACGAACTGCCACCCGGCGTCATCAAGCTCGTCAAGGTGTACGTGGCCATGAAGCGCAAGCTGTCGGTCGGCGACAAGATGGCGGGCCGTCATGGCAACAAGGGCGTGATTGCCAAGATCGTGCCGCAGGAGGATATGCCCTACCTGCCCGATGGCACGCCGGTGGAGATCGTGCTCAATCCGCTGGGCGTGCCGTCGCGCATGAACGTGGGGCAGATCCTGGAAACGCACCTCGGCTGGGCGGCCAAAACGCTGGGGCTGTACTTTGCCTCGCCGGTTTTTGACGGCGCCACCGAAGCCGAAATCAAGAAGATGCTGAAGCAGGCTGGCCTGCCGACCTCCGGAAAAACGGATCTCTACGACGGCATGACGGGAGAAAAATTCGAGGAGCCGGTAACGGTCGGCTACATCTACATGCTGAAGCTGTCGCACCTGGTGGACGACAAAATCCACGCCCGCTCCATCGGCCCGTATTCGCTGATCACGCAGCAGCCGCTGGGCGGCAAGGCGCAGTTCGGCGGGCAGCGCTTCGGGGAGATGGAGGTCTGGGCGCTGGAAGCCTACGGAGCGGCGCACATCTTGCAGGAGCTGTTGACCGCCAAGTCCGACGACGTGGTCGGCCGGACCAAGATTTATGAAGCCATCGTCAAGGGAGAGGCCGCCATGGAGCCGGGCGTGCCGGAGTCGTTCAACGTGCTGATCCGGGAACTGCAGAGCCTCTGCCTGGACGTGGAATTGATCAAGAAACCCAAAGACCTGCTGGGAGCGGCGGCGGATTAACGCTGTCCGCCGCAGCGGGCCGCCAATTCATCGCACTCGTACGGGAACCTCTCGAAGGAGGCAGCATTGTACCGAACCAGCTTTTCCGATCGTTCCAAACTGACACTGGACTTTGACAGCATCCGCATCTCGCTGGCCTCGCCGGAGAAGATCCGGTCCTGGTCGCACGGCGAGGTGACCAAGCCGGAAACGATCAATTACCGCACCTTCAAGCCGGAGCGGGATGGGCTGTTCTGCGCCCGCATCTTCGGCCCGGTGACGGACTGGGAGTGCCTGTGCGGCAAGTACAAGCGGATGAAGCACCGCGGGGTGACCTGCGACAAATGCGGCGTCGAAGTGACCACCAAGGACGTCCGGCGCGAGCGCATGGGCCATATCGAACTGGCCTCGCCGTGCTCGCACGTCTGGTTCTTCAAGGGGCTGCCGAGCCGCATCGGCTACCTGCTGGACCTCTCGCTGCGAGAGCTGGAGCGCATCCTGTATTTCGAGGCCTACGTGGTGCTCGATCCCGGCGAGGCTCCCCTGAAGGAAAAGGAAATCATCACCGAGGAGCGTTACCGCCAGTTGCAGCAGGAGTATCCCGGAAAATTCCGGGCCATGATGGGGGCGGAAGCGATTCAGGAACTGCTGAAGCGCGTTCAAGTGGACCAGTTGTGCAACGAGCTGCGGCAGAAGATGCGCACCGAGGTGTCGCAGCAGAAGCGCCTGAAGTTTGCCAAGCGCCTCAAGGTGGCGGAGTCCTTCCGCCGCTCCGGGAACCGCCCGGAATGGATGATCCTGGAGGTCATCCCGGTCATCCCGCCGGAACTGCGCCCGCTGGTGCCGCTTGACGGAGGGCGGTTTGCCACCTCCGACCTCAATGACTTGTACCGGCGCGTCATCAACCGCAACAACCGCCTGAAAAAGCTGATGGAACTGCGTGCTCCGGATGTGATCGTGCGCAACGAAAAGCGCATGTTGCAAGAGGCCGTGGACGCGCTGTTTGACAACGGGCGGCGCGGCCGCGTGCTGCGCGGCGCCAATAACCGGCCGCTCAAATCGCTTTCGGACACCCTCAAGGGAAAGCAGGGGCGCTTCCGGCAGAACCTGCTGGGCAAGCGCGTGGATTATTCCGGCCGCTCCGTCATTGTGGTGGGGCCGGAGTTGAAGCTCAATCAGTGCGGCCTGCCGAAGAAAATGGCGCTGGAGTTGTTCAAGCCCTTCATCTACCACCAGCTCGAGCTCAAGGGGCTGTGCACGACCATCAAGCAGGCCAAGGAGATGGTGGAGCAGCAGGACCCGGTGGTGTGGGACATCCTGGAGGAGGTGATCCGCGATCACCCCGTGCTGCTCAACCGCGCCCCCACGCTGCACCGGCTGGGGATTCAGGCCTTTGAGCCGGTGCTGGTGGAGGGCAAAGCCATCCAGATTCATCCGCTGGTCTGCACGGCCTTCAACGCCGATTTCGACGGCGACCAGATGGCGGTGCACATTCCGCTTTCGCCGGAGGCGCAAGTGGAGGCCAGCGTGCTGATGCTGAGCTCCAACAACATCCTCTCGCCCGCCAACGGCCAGCCGCTGGCGGTGCCGACGCAGGACATCGTGCTGGGCTGCTACTACCTGACCAAGGCCCGCCACGGAACCCGGGGCGAAGGGCGCGCCTTCGCCAACGCCGAAGAAGTGTTCTTGGCGCTGGAAGCCGGCGAGGTGGAGACGCTGACGCCGATTCGTCTGCGGCTGTCCGGCCCGGTGATCGACCTGTCGCGCGCTTACGACGATCAGGACATCCTGCACACCGAGGCCGTGAACTTCCAGAACCAGATGCTGGACACCACCGTGGGGCGGGTGATCCTGAACGATCACTTGCCGGAGGGCATGCCGTATATCAACGGGTTGCTCAAGAAAAAAGGCCTGACGCAACTGGTGAACTTCTGCTACCTGCGCTTCGGCCTGGCGACCACGGTCAAACTGCTGGACGAGCTGAAGCAGGTGGGCTTCCTGTACGCCACCAAGGCGGGCATCTCGATCGGCATCGACGACATGGTGATTCCTTCCGGCAAGGAGCAGATGGTGCAGAACGCCCGGAAAGAGGTCATGGCGGTGCAGCAGCAATACCTCGACGGGGCCATCACCAACGGCGAGCGCTACAACAAGGTGATCGCCATCTGGTCGAACGTCACCGAGCGGGTGGCCGATGAGATGTTCAGCGCCATGCAGGAGCTGGACGCCAAGGGAACGGAGTTCAACCCCATCTATATCATGGCGGACTCCGGCGCGCGCGGCTCCAAGCAGCAGATCCGGCAGCTGTCGGGTATGCGCGGGCTGATGGCCAAACCCTCCGGCGAGATCATTGAAACGCCGATTACGGCCAA
>DATMAF010000034.1:0-3385 GCA_035560315.1 Terriglobia bacterium
AAGGAGGGACGCCTGCGGCGTCTGGGCGGAGCACCCGCCCCGGAGAATACCATGAGCCTTGTAAACACCATACCCGACGCAACGGAACTGGAAGTCACCGGACCGGCCGTCCAGGAGGTGCTCCGTGTGATGGACGTCATGGAGCGGGCCTGGAGCGATAAAAACCTGACCGAGCTCTTCAGCCACTACTGGCACGACGACGGCTTCGTGCTGTTCACCTCGCGCGGCGCCTACTATGGCTGGGCGGACGCCAAGAAGATGCTGGAGAAATACTTCGACGATTTGGAGGAGATTCTGCTGCGATTCGGGGCGCGCAAGGTGCGGGTCTTCGGCGGCGTGGCCACGGTGGTTTACGAATGGCGCACCGAAGGGCGATCCAAGCGCGACGGCACGCTGCTGCTGCGCGAAGGCTACGGCACCGATGTCTTTCTGCGCCAGGGCGGCCAGTGGAAGCTGTTTCACAACCACGTCTCGCTCGCCCGGCCTGGCACCGGCAAGATGCTGGAGCATCCCTGGTAGCAGAGGGCGCGGCAGCCAGCCGCCGGCCGGCTATGCCTCCGGCGAGGGGGCGGGTTCTTCCGCCTCGGCGTGGATCAGGCCGAATTTTTTCATCTTGTAGCGCAGGGCGTCGCGGCTGATGTCGAGCAGTTTCGCGGCGTGGGTCTGATTGCCGGCGGCCTTCTCCAGAGCCAGTTCCACCATGGCGCGCTCGATCTCATCGAGCGAGGTTCCGCCTTCCGGGATCAGCAGCGGCGGCAGCCAGCGGCCTCCCGGCAGGGGCTGGCTGGCCGCGGGGCGGGAGGAAAGCTGCTCGAAGGCGGTGGATGCCGCGTGCGGCTTGGAAACCGCAAACGGCAGGTACGACGTCCCCAGCACCGCGTCCTCTTCCAAAATCATGGCCCGCTCGATGGCGTTTTTCAGCTCCCGGACATTGCCCGGCCAGTCATAATGTTGCAGCAACTGCCGTGTTTCTTCGGAAATCCCCTTGATGGACTTGCGGAACTTGCGGTTGTAGTGGTCGATAAAGAAATCCACCAGCGGCAGAATATCCTCCTTGCGCTCGCGCAAGGGGGGAATGTAGATGGAGATGATTGCCAGCCGGTAATAGAGGTCCTGGCGGAAGTGGCCTTCGCGGACGGCGCGCTCCAGGTCGCGGTTGGAGGCGGCAATGACCCGCACGTCCACTTGGATGTCGCGTACGCCGCCGATGCGCCGGATCACCTGGTCCTCGAGCACGCGCAGCAGCTTGGCCTGGAGAAACAGCGACAGCTCCCCGATCTCGTCCAGGAACAGCGTGCCGCCGTGGGCGACTTCGAACAAGCCCTTCTTCATGGCCTTGGCGTCCGTAAAGGCGCCCTTTTCGTGGCCGAACAATTCGGCTTCCATCAGCGTCTCCGGAATGGCGGAGCAGTTGACGGCGACAAAGGGCTTGTCCTGGCGGCGGCTGCGATAATGAATGGCCTTGGCGATCAGATCTTTTCCGGTGCCGCTCTCGCCCTGGATCAGGATGGTGCTGGCCTCGCTGGCGGCCACCTTGCCGACAAAATTCATCAGCTCGGTGATGCGGCTGGAGACGCCCACGACATCGTGATAGCCCGTCCGCTGGCGAATCTCCCCGCGCAGCGACTGCACCTCGGTGCGCAGCCGCGTGGCTTCCAGCGCGTTCTGGATGGTGACGGCCAGTTCGTCGAAGTTGAGCGGCTTGCCGATGTAGTCATAGGCCCCCAGCTTTAAGGCCGCCTTCACGTCGTCAATCTGGGGATCGGCCGTGATCATGATGACGGCGCGCATCTCCCCGGACTCCTTGAGGCGCTGCAAAACTTCGATCCCCCCCAGGTCCGGCAAGCGGATGTCCAGCAGAATCAGGTCGGGCGACTCGGCGTGCGCCAGCCGCAAAGCGCCGGCGCCGTTTTCGGCCTCCAGAACCTGGTAGCCCCACTCCTCACACTTCTGCCGCAGAGCCCAGCGCACCAGCCGCTCGTCATCGACAATGAGTATTTTTTCTTCAGCCACTGCAAATATTTTATCGTGAAACGGGGGAATGGTCAGCCGGTTTTTGAATTTGCAGGCGGATGGTGAACTGGCTGCCCTGGCCGGGAACGCTGCTGACCTCAATCCGCCCCCCATGCGCCTCCACAATGCGCTGCGCCAGCGAGAGCCCCAGGCCGGTTCCCTGCCCCTTGGTGGTGAAAAACGGCCGGAAGATGCTGCCCAGGTGCTGGGGTTCGATGCCGCGGCCCGTGTCGCTGACCCGGATGACGGCGCAGCCGTTCTCTGACGCCAGCGTCAGGCGCACGACTCCCGCCCCATCGATGGACTGGATGGCGTTCAACAGCAGGTTGAGCAGCACCTGTTGCATCTGGCCGGGATCGTGCTCGACCGGGGGCAACTCCGGCGCCGGAATCACGGAAATCTCGATCGGGCGGCTGAGCACCTGCTGCCGAGCCATACTGGCGGCGTTCTGGGCCGTCACATTCAAATCCGCGGGCGCGATGTGGGGCGGCTTGGGACGGGCGTAGTCGAGCAGCTCATTGAGAATCTTCTGGATCTGCCGGATTTCCTGCTGCACCTCTTTCCAGATCTCTTTGGACGGGCTGGAATCCGGCAGATCTTTTCCGATCAAATCCAGGACCCCGGCGATACCCGCCAGCGGATTGCGGATTTCATGCGCCAGCCCGGCGGCCAACTCGCCCAGGGTGGCCAGGTGCTCGGCGCGGGACATCTGCGTGCGGTGCGCCGCTTCCAGCGCCTCGCGGCTCTCGCGCAATTGCCGCACCATCTCGTTAAAGTCGCGCCCCAGGTCGCCGATTTCATCGTTGCGATTGGCAAAACTGGCGCGGACGGTGAAATCGCCTTCGCGCAAACGCGCGATCTTGTCGTGCAGTTCGAGCAGCGGCCGCTGCACCCAATGGGCCAGGACGATCAGCACCACGGCAGCGATCACGACCGCTCCGGCCCCGGTGACCAGCATCACCAAATGGTGTTTGGGGTCTTCCAGGGAGCGCGTCCGCCACAGCAGCAGCAAGCCGGCAACGAGCGTCGCCGCCACCGGGATCATCGCCTTGAGCCGCCAGTTGATCCGCACGGGATTCCTCATTGTGTCGCGATGCGATCGGCGTCCGCCGCCCCGCCGGGCCGGTCCGGCCGGGGCGAACGACACCGTGTTACCATAAAATCAGGGCGCGCGCAAAATGCGGGAGCGCCGGATGCTGGGCCAGGCAGGAGACCTCGCTTGGAAAACTTTATCGAAGAGATGAAGCGGTACATCGGGTTCACCGAGGAAGACGCCCGCCAGTTGCCCGCCCTGGGCCAACTGCTCGAAAAGCACCTGCCGGAACTGGCGGAGCGGTTTTATGCCCAAATCCCGCACCATCCGGACGCTGCC
>DATMAF010000035.1:0-2252 GCA_035560315.1 Terriglobia bacterium
TCTGGCGATATCCAAACAACTGGTCGAGATGATGGGCGGAGGCATTGAAGTGGAAAGCGCTTTGGGTCAAGGCTCGACGTTTCGCTTCTGGGTATCGCTGGCGCGCGCGCAGGGCAAAGGGTCCGCATCGGGAGGCTGGGTGGCCGAGCCGGAGTATCCGAAGATCCTGGGCGCCAGGAAGGTCCTGCTGGTGGAAGACAACTCGATCAACCGGCTGGTGGTCAGCCGGCTTCTTTCGAAGATCGGTTGTGAGACCGTAGAAGCGGCAACCGGGCTGGAGGCATTGGCGGCCTGGACGCGGGAGGAGTTCGATCTGGTTCTGATGGATTGTCGAATGCCCGAGATGGACGGCTACGAGGCGACCCGAGAGATCCGGCGGCGGGAACAAGGAAAGCGCCGAACTCCCATCATCGCGGTGACGGCGAACGCGATGGCGGGAGACCGGGAGGAGTGTCTGGCCGCTGGAATGGACGATTTCATCGCCAAGCCGGTACACCTTGAGGAACTGGCGCGCATTGTATCGAGAGTTTTAGGCTGAGGGCGGGCGCCAGTTCCCTTGATCGCGCCGGGCGAGCGCCCAGGAAGGGTATGGGGGTATACACGCGCGGGCAGAACTGCCGTGGGAAGAACTCACCCGAAGGCGTAGCGTTCCTCGGGCAGTAAAATGGCGCTCCCGGAGGCCAAGCAGCGCCGCACAGCCTCCAAGCGCATCAGAACACGTTCCTGGGGCAGGCCGTACTTCCGGGCCAGTTCCGACGGCGTTGCGCCGTTTACGTACTCAGCATAGAGAGCGAAAGCAGGTCTCATTTTCCACCACCGTTCCTACCAGAGACGTTGCAGCGGGGGTGTCCGATGCTCGCGTCCCTTGAGTCCCCGTGCTGGGTGGCGGCCCAGCTATTTGCGGGCTCCTGTTAATAAGTGCGCTTTCCCGGTTAAAAAGATCTCAGCGGCGTTACAAATCGTCGATTGTAAAACGTGCGGGAATGAGCGCGCAGGTGGCTTGCCGGTGCTACCGGGCCGCGGCCTGTCGGAGTGGTTCTGAGGCGTCAGATTGAGGTTTCCTCATGCCGGAGAAAGAATTCAGTTGACAAAAAACAGAAATGTGCCAACATGATTTGGTGACTTGCAGCCCGGGAACCCAAACCGGCTGCGCCAAATTCCAGAGGAGGATCAGATGGCGACACGAGTGAAGCAAATCGCTCTCAAGGACCTGGATGCGACCATCAAGGCGGCAGTGGAGAATTTAAACACCGCCCGGGGGCTGAAGTTGAAGGGCCCGATCATCAACGGGATCATCGTCAGGCCGGAAGCGCTCAAAGACCTGACGCCGCAGTTGGCGGCGCGCCACATCACGCAGGGCGTGGCGGCGGCTGTAAAGGATCTCCAACTGACGCCTCGGGTGATTCCGGGCGAAGGCGGGATCACCGTGGGTTACATCATACGGGAACGCGTTGTGGCCAAGACATAAGGAATGTCCTACTCCAACAATTCCGGCGGGGCGGAGCCCTGTCTTTGCCCCAGCGCCCAGCCTTCGATGCCGGACGCTCATGTTTTTGGCATTGTGATCGGAAGCGAGGCGAATCCGGAAGTGGCGTGGCTCGAGGAACCGCTTCCGGTAAGCGAGGAGCTGCTGGCTAAGGTTGCGGGCGCCGAACCGCAGCAGGTCTTCCGCGTCACCGCCCCGTGTCAGGAATCCCTCTGCGTGCACTACGACGGCGCCAAGTGCCAGTTGGCCGTCCGGATCGTGCAGATCCTGCCGGCGGTAACTGAGGCGCTGCCGCCCTGCCGTCTCCGCGCTTCGTGCCGGTGGTATCTTCAGGAAGGCCGGCCAGCTTGCTTGCGCTGCCCGCAGGTGATCACGCACAACTATCAGCCCAGCGAGCAGGTATTGCAAGCGGCCAGGCCCGCGTGAGTCACCGCCGGGTGGCGATCGCCAGATAAAGCTTCGGGTCGTCCTGGTACAGCGTCACGTCCATTCGGAGTGGGGTAACGAGCGCGTGGAAGGTTTGCCGGTCGGGAAGGGAGTCGACAATCAGGTCCGTCGTCGCACGGAGGTGTTCGACGAATGCGCGGCCTTCCGGGTGGCTGACGATCAGGCGTCCGCCGGGTCGAAGCATGCGTGCCGCCTCGCGGCAGGCCGCCGCGCGGTCCGCCAGGTTGCCGAACATGGCGTTCATAAAGATGGCGTCCAGGGTGTCCGCGGGAAGCGGGCACGCCAAAATGTCGCATTGCATGGCCAGCACTTCGGGATG
>DATMAF010000036.1:0-4101 GCA_035560315.1 Terriglobia bacterium
CCCCGCCGGTTCGTAAAGTATCGCTTTAAATAATCCGATCCAAATTGCTCCCGGCCAGCGGATTTTGGTGGCTCCATGCGGAAGTACCGTTGCCGCATCAATTGGCGGATGGCGCTCTCGGATATGGTTCCGCGGGCGGCCAGACGGCCTCCGGCATCGAAGGTTTTTTGCCCGTTGGTGAGCCGGCTGGCCAACGCATCGATCAGCATATTGCCAGGGCCGGTGTCGAAGGCAATCACGTCCTCCGGTCTGCCAGCCGCGGGGATCGCCGTGAGGTTGGCAATGCCCCCGATGTTCAGCAGCAGCCGGCCCCGGCGCGGATGGCGGTAGGTCAGGTAATCGAAATAGGGAACCAGTGGCGCTCCTTGTCCCCCGGCGGCCATGTCAGCGGGGCGGAAGTCGGCAATGGTCGTTACGCCGGTGCGCTCCGCGATCACCGCCGGCTCCCCGAGTTGCAAGGTCGCGCGGACGGGCCGGGCGCAATAGGGGGCGGCTTGGCCCTGATGAAAGACCGTTTGGCCGTGCGAGCCGATCAGTTGCAGGCGCCGCCGAGGAATCCCCGCGCTGCGGCAAGCGGCCAGACAAGCCTCCGCGAACAGTTCGCCCAGCAAGAAATGCAGCCGCGCCAACTCTCCGGCCGGAACCGGGGAGCCCTCCGCCAGTGCCAGGATGCGCCGGCGCACAGCGGCAGGATAGCTCACCGCGTGGAAGGCCACCAGGCGGTGCCGGAGATTCCAGCCGCGCCCCCTGATCTCGACCAACGCCACGTCGATGGCATCGGCCGAAGTCCCGCTCATGATCCCCGCCACCAGCATCAGGAAGCCTCGCTTCGCGGCCGGAGGCGCGCGGAAACCTCCGATCGCAGGCGGCCTATCGCTTCCTGCAATGCGCCCCAGTCTTCCAGGGACTCGCTGGCAGGGGCCGTCTTGGCCGCCAGCGTCTGCTTGAGGCGGGCAATCCGCTGCGCGGCCTGGGCGACTGTTTGCCGGAAGCTAGTGTGATTACCGGCCTCGCGCGCCAAGGCGCGAACCACGCGTTCCGCCTTGTCCGCCGACCGGCAAACCAACAGTAAATCGCAGCCCGCCAGAACGGCGGTGATGGCGGCCGCTTCAATGGTGCGGCCTTCTACGGCCCCGCCCATCTCCAGGTCATCGCACACCACCAGCCCCCGGTAACCAATGCGGCCCCGCAGCAGGCCGGAAACAATGCCCGGCGACATGCTCGCCGGGATGGGCCGCTCCGGCGGCGCCGTGTCCGGCGCCAGGGCCTTCTCCAGCGCTGGATAAGCCGCATGGGCAACCATGATCATCGGAAGAACGTCCGCGAGCCGCCGGAAGGGGAGCAGATCTTCGTTCCACAGGGCCATCTCCGTTCGGTCAATCCGGGGCATGGCCAGGTGGGAGTCTTGGCGGCCCGCCCCCAATCCGGGAAAATGTTTCCCGCACCCCAACACCGCGCAGACCGCCAGGCCGCCTAAGAACTGTTCCGCAAACTGGATGACCTGCTGCGGCGTGCTGCCCGCGGCGCGGGTTCCCAGGATGGGCTGCGACTCCGGCGTCAGCAGATCGAGGACCGGGGCGAAGTCCACCGTGAGCCCGAAGGCCGCCAGTTCCCTGCCCGCCAACGCCCCCAGCTCAAAAGCCAGCCCGGCCTGCGCGGCCTCCCAAGCCGACGGCAGCGGCCCGAACAACTCTCGGAAGCGGTCCACTGCTCCGCCTTCCTGGTCGATCGCCAGCAGCGGCGCGGAATCCTTCAGAACCTCGCGGATGTCGGCCACCAGGGATCGCAACTGATCCGGGGCGGCGATGTTGCGCTGGAAAAAAATCACTCCGCCGGGGCGAATCTCGGCCAGAAACGAGCGCAACTCAGCGCCGCACTGCTGGCCTTCAAAACCGACGCACAGCAATTGGCCGATCTTCTGGAGCGTTTCCTTCATCCGCGCGTCGATTATATATGACTGTCTCCTCACCGGCGCGGAGCGATCCTTTTGAAGCACCGCGGCAGGAACCGGCCTTTCTGGTTCCAGCCGCGCCCGTGCATCCCGTATAATCGAGGCAATGCGGGCGCAACGGCTGCTCGCGCGACGGGTTTCCGGGAATCGTTCGATGAAGATTCAGGCGTGGCAGGATCTCCGACCGCTGTTTCCTTACCTGCGGCCCTATCGCAGCCGCTATGCCTGGGGTCTGGCCGCCTTAGTTGGAGAGGTCGCTTTTTGGGTCGCCGTGCCGCAGATCATCCGGGCTGCGGTGGACGAGTTGCAGCAGTCGTTCACGGCGGAGCAGATGCTCTACTACGCCGCGTTCCTGCTGGGCGCGGCGCTGGGCAAGGCTTTCTTTCTGTTTTGGACGCGGATGATCCTGATCGGCATCTCGCGCGACATCGAGTACGACCTGCGCAACGCCCTCTACCGGCAGCTGACGCGCCTCTCGCTTTCCTATTTTCATCGCACCCGCACCGGGGACATCATGTCGCGGGCCACCAATGACCTGAGCGCCGTGCGCATGATGCTGGGGCCGGGCATCATGTATTCCGCCCGGACGCTGGTCATCCTGACCGCCGCCATCGCCGTCCTGTGGCAGATCAGCCCGCGCCTGACGCTTGCCTGCTTCGCGCTGGTTCCCGTCATCGCGATGCTGGTCAGCGCCTTCGGCCAGCGCATCCATGAGCGCTTCGAGTCCATCCAGGAAATGATGTCGACTCTGAGCGCCAAGGTGCAGGAGAGCATGGCGGGGATGCGCGTCATCCGCGCCTACGTCCAGGAGCAGCCGGAGCTGGAGACGTTCCGGCGGATGAACGAGGAGTACGTGGAGCGCAACCGGACGCTGATTCGCGTCTGGGGCATGTTCTATCCCATGCTGGAGGTGCTGGTCGGGCTGGTCTTTGTGCTGGTGCTGTGGGTGGGCGGGCGCGAGGTCCTGCGGGGGACGATGTCGATCGGCTCGTTTGTCGCCTTCAACGTCTATGTGGGGCAGCTTTCCTGGCCGATGATCGCGCTGGGATGGGTGGTCAATCTCTATCAGCGGGGCACCGCGTCGCTGGGGCGGCTGAACCAGATCCTCGCCGAGCAGCCGGAAATCTCCGATGACCCCAGCCTGGTTCCGCCACGCGGGGAGAGGGCGAGGGTGGAAACGCTGGCGCAGGGCACGGCAAAGAAGTCCAATGGCTGCGGCGGCGCGGAGCACGTGCGGGGAGCCCACATCGAGTTCCGCAACCTGAGCTTTGCTTACAACGGCACGCCGGTGCTGCGCAACATCCAGTTGACGATTCCCGCCGGGAGCACGCTGGCCATTGTGGGGCCGACCGGCAGCGGCAAATCCACGCTGGCCAGTCTAATCCCCCGGCTGTACGAGCCGCCGCCCGGGACGCTTTTTCTGGACGGGGTGGAAGTGCGGCAGTATCCCCTGGCGGTGCTGCGGGGCATGATCGGCTTTGTGCCCCAGGAAACCTTTCTGTTCAGCGAAACGCTGCGCGAAAACATCGCCTTCGGGGTCGAGCAAGCCACCGAGGAACAAGTGCGGCGCGCCGCGGAGCTCGCGGGGCTGCAAAGCGACATCGACGGTTTCCCGCGGGGCTATGCCACGCTGGTCGGCGAGCGGGGCATTACGTTGTCGGGGGGGCAGAAGCAGCGCACGGCCATTGCGCGGGCGGTCCTGCGCGACCCGCGGGTGCTGATCCTCGATGACGCGCTTTCCAGCGTGGACACCTACACGGAGGAATTGATCCTCAGCCGGCTGCAGGCCGTGCTGCGGGGGCGCACCTCGATCCTGATCTCCCACCGCATCTCCACCGTCCGAAACGCCGATCAAATCATTGTGCTGGAGCGCGGGGAGATTGCCGAGCGCGGCACCCACCAGGAGTTGCTGGAACACGGTTCGTACTACCCGGCGCTGTACCGGAAGCAACTGCTGGAGGAGGAACTGGAGCGCGCCTAGAGTGGACGGATCATGAGCGGGCCGGAACATCACGAAGAGGAAATCCTGGGCAAGGCCTACGACAGCCGCCTGATGAAGCGGTTGCTGCGCTGCCTGATCCCCTACTGGCCGGTCGTGCTGCTGGCCTCCGCCGCCATGATCCTGCATTCGCTGCTGCAGGTCGTGGGGC
>DATMAF010000037.1:0-2449 GCA_035560315.1 Terriglobia bacterium
AGTCCTTCCGGGCGGAAGGTGGTGACGATCCAGTTGACCTCTGGTTCTCCCGCCAGCGGCGAATCGCCGGCGGCCATCACGGAAAGCATCTCCTGGCCGCTCGAGTGCCGGAAGGTGCGCGCACGGCTGGTCAGCCGGAGATTGGGGTTGCTGCGCTGCAACTCCCGGAGCAACTGGTCGGTGGCATTCTGCAGCGTCAGGCGGCGGCCCGGTTCCTGGTACGGTTCAAACACGCTGATCAATGCCCCATAAGCCACGGCGGGCATGGAGCCGACTTCCACGATGCCTTCGGGAGGAACCAGCGTGAGCGTGGAGGTTCCCTCCCCGTAAACGCGCCAGTTCTCGGGGTAGGCCAGACGCACCCAGCCGGCGTCCAGGCCGCGCGTCCGTGTGGACGGCAGGCCGGGACGGTTGGGCGGAGTTTGACCGGCTCCGGCCGGGCTTCGGCTGCCGGGACGGGCGTCAGCCAGGTTCTGTGCCCGGCGGCGCATCTGCTCAAACTCCGAATTGTCCGCCAAATAGCTGCGCGCCGGTCCTAGCTGGGGAATCAGTTGCGTGACGTCCTGCTGGCGGTTGCCGGGGTTGGGATGGCTGGCAAAGAATTCCGCTCCTCCGCGGCCGTATTCCCGCTCCAGCGTTTCAAAGAATCTCGCCATCTCGCGGGGGTCATATCCGGCATCGTAAAGAATCTGCGCGCCGAGCCGGTCGGCCTGGCGCTCGGCGTCGCGGGAAAATTTCAGAAACGCGGAATTCACGCCAAAGGCGATGCCCAGTTGCGCCAGCGTGGCCCCCAGGCTGCCGCTGCCCAGCATCCCGCCGAGAATCGCCAGCGGAGCCCGGGCCAGCATCGCTTTGGAGGCCTGGTTGGTGGAGTGGCGCAGCGCCACATGAGAGATTTCGTGCGCCAGCACTCCGGCCAGTTGCGCCTCGTTTTCCGCCGCGGTGATGATGGCCGTGTGAATGTAGATGGGACCGCCGGGTAGCGCGAAGGCGTTCAGGTCCTTATGCTGGACAATGTGAAAATTATATGGAAACCGCTCGCCGGGAGCGTAGCGCGCGAGCTTTTGGCCCAGCCGTGCGATGTACTCAGTGAGCTGGCGGTCATTGACGATGGGATACTCCTTTTCGATCTCTTTGGCGGCTTCCCGGCCCAGTTCAATGTCCTGCTGGGGGGAAAAGGTGTTGAACCCTGGTTTGATCTCGACCCGCGCTTCCAGCGGCGCGACGCTTCTCCACTGCAAAAGGATTAGCAGGAGGACCAGAAACACCCTGGGGGCGGGCGGCACCCCGAGCATCCGCGAACAGGACTGCGAAAAAGCGCTTTTTCTCATGTTTTTTCTCGCCCCAGCCATTTTGCCATCAACCGCGCCGCACGGCCAGGGTGTTTCTGAATGGCGGACAGGGCATTGCGTCGCAGGATTTCGCCAGACACTCATGGGGCGAAGGCTCCTTTCGTCTACGGATTTGGTTGCGGGGGAAATGGCTGCCTTCCTTTTGTTTGAACCCGTTCCGGGGATTTTGGTTGCGTCTTCGCCGGCTCGGACATCTTGCGTTACTATAGAGCCCTGCTAACCGGCTCCAGTTGGAATGAGTTGCCCGGTGGCGGGGGTGCCATGAATCGCAATCGCCTATTGTTTCCGGCTTTCTTGCTTGCGGCATTCGCTTTGCCGGGATGGACACAAGGGAACGACTTTGCGCCCGTAACGGAGGAGATGCTGCGGAATCCCGATCCGGCCGACTGGCTGATGCTGAGCCGCACGTATGATGAGCAGCGCCACAGCCCGCTGGATCAGATCAACCGCCAGAATGTCGGCCAGCTTCGCATGGTCTGGGCCCGGGGGATGTCGGCGGGGGTGCAGGAGAGCGTGCCGCTGGTCTATCGCGGCGTCATGTACGTCGTCAGCCCGGGGGCCTATGTTCAGGCGCTGGATGCCGCCAGCGGCGACCTGCTCTGGGAATATCGCCGCAAGTACGCGGACGATGTGACCGCTGAGAGGCAGCAGTCCGCCCGCGCCAAGGGACTGGCGATCTTCGAGGACATGATCTATTACACGGCGCCGGATGGCTACCTGGTAGCCATCGACGCCCGCACCGGGAAGCAGCGCTGGGAGGCTGAGGCGCATGACCGCCGCTCCGGAGCGCAGCACACCTCGGCCCCGATCGTTGTCGAAGGGAAGGTCATCACCGGGCGGGTTTGTGCTGATTCCCGCGAGGAGTGCTTCATTGCGGCTCATGACGCCCGGACCGGCGCGCTGGCCTGGAAGTTTTACACTACCGCCGCACCGGGCGAGCCGGGCGGAGACTCCTGGGGCAGCGTGCCGGTAAATGAGCGCATCGCCGGCACCTGGGGCCTGCCGGGGTCTTACGACCCGGTTCGGAGGCTGATCTACTGGGCGGTGGCCAATCCCAAGCCCTACACGCGTCTGCGGCGGCACGGCAGCGCCGACGG
>DATMAF010000038.1:0-2071 GCA_035560315.1 Terriglobia bacterium
GTCTATCTCGACTTCAAAGACGTTAAAGAATTCATGGGCGAACTGAAAGAACTGCTGCGCTCCTCCAAGCCGTAACCGCTCCACGACTGGTCGTGCCCGCGGACGCCCCTCATACTTAAGCCTCGCTACAGCCTGTTTCGCGCCCTGTCGCAAAACAACACAGCCGGAATCCGGCTGTAATCCGAATTTAACTTGACAAGCCCGACGGGGGGTATGCTGTGTGCCGAATGGCGGGAACGCGCGGCACATAGCGCCACCAGAGTTCTTCCCGCCTTCGCGGCGCCGGGGCTGGAGAGCGAAATAGCCAATGCCATCCGGCTCAGCCTGACGCGCTAGCCCTTGCCACGCCGCCAGCTCTTGACTAGCAGTCCCGGAGGCGGCTCCAGGAGAGGCCTTCGCGGGCGGCCAGCAGCACCGTCATGAGCCGTTCGCTCAAAGAAAGCGTGGATGCTTTTGAGAAGGATCTCCTGCAAGATGCCCTCAAATCCGCTGCCGGAAGCCGCGCCCGCGCCGCTCGATTGCTCCAGACCAGCGAGCGAATCTTCAACCACAAGGTGCGCAAGCACGGGATCAACCCGGAGTGATTCCGCCGCGGAACGGCTGCTGCATCGGACTCTCCCGCCCCCTGCGGCCGGACCCTTGCAAACTCAACCACCACCCTGTGCCAAATCCCCCAGCCGGTGGTGAACCTCCCACGCTTGCCGGAAAAAGTCGGCAGGCTCGCGCCCTTCCCGACATGGTAATACAATTGCTGCACCCGGAAAGGGGGTCGATTCGTCCACGGCAAATGGCGCTGGGGCATTTGCTGTTCGACGGAGAGGAGGCCGGACCCCATGCGTGGATTTCGCGATCGAACCGAGGCGGGCCGCCTGCTGGCGGAGCGATTGTCGGCATACGCCCGTCGGCCGGATGTCGTGGTGCTGGCGCTGCCCCGAGGCGGCGTTCCGGTCGGATTTGAAATCGCCAGCCGCCTGGGCGCTCCCCTCGACCTGGTGATCGTCCGCAAGCTGGGCGTCCCCGGCCAGGAAGAACTGGCCATGGGCGCGATCGCCACCGGCGGGTTCCAGGTTCTCAATCCCGAGGTGGTTCACATCCTGGGCATTTCTGAAACGACGCTGGCGTCCGTGGCGGCCCGGGAACGAGCGGAGCTGGAGCGTCGCGAGCGGCGTTACCGCGGCGAACGCCCGGCGCCGGCCATTGCCGGCCGCGCGGTTATTCTGGTGGACGACGGCATTGCCACCGGCACCACCATGCGGGTGGCGATTGCCGCCCTCAAACAGCAGTCGCCTTCCCGCATCATCGTTGCGGTTCCGGTGGCTCCGCGTTCCACTTGCGAGAGCCTGAAACGCGAAGTGGACGAGGTGGTCTGCCTGCTGATGCCGGAAGATTTCGTGGCCATCGGGAAGTGGTACGCCGATTTTTCCCAGGTGCCGGACGAAGTGGTTTGCGATCTGCTGGAGCGGGCCGGCCAGGAAGCCCGTCCGGCGGCGGAGAAACGACCGCTGGAAAGCAGGGGGCCATGCTGAGCGCGCGCGCCCACGCCGAGTTTGAAGCGCGGATCCCCGCCGGCAGCGTCGCGCTGGAGGGGACGCTGGGAGTGCCGCTGGCGGCCTGCGGGATTGTCCTGTTCGCGCATGGCAGCGGCAGCAGCCGTTTCAGCCCTCGGAACAACTTCGTGGCGGAGGCGCTGCGACGGCATCGGCTCGCCACGCTGCTGATCGACTTGCTCACCAAAGCCGAAGACCAGGACTACGCCATGCGGTTCGACATCGACCTGCTGACGCAGCGCCTGGAAGCCGTTGCCCATTGGATCCGCAGGGAATCGGAGGTGCGCGAGTTGCCCTTGGGATTGTTCGGCGCCAGCACCGGCGCCGCTTCGGCCCTGCGTCTGGCGGCGCGCCTCGGCTCCGGGGTCGGCGCCGTGGTTTCGCGCGGCGGCCGGCCGGACTTGGCCGCCGCGGCGCTGCCCCTCGTCACCGCTCCCACCCTTCTGATCGTGGGCGGCAGGGACGATGTGGTGTTGGAGCTGAATCGTCGGGCGTTGGAACAGTTGCGGTGCCGGAAAAAGCTG
>DATMAF010000039.1:0-4118 GCA_035560315.1 Terriglobia bacterium
CCGAGGAACGCTGCCGACGGCTCGGCTCCACCAGGCGCAACTGCAATTGGGCACGGTGGGTTCCGGCATTGAAGCCCCCGCCGCCCACCTGGACCACCAGACTTTCGATCTCCGGCACTTCCTGCCGGAGAATCTCCTCCGCCCGCCGGGCGACGGCATCGGTTTCCTCCAAACGGGTTCCGGGCGCCATCTCCAACTCCACATTCACCTGGCTCTCGTCCGTCTGGGGCGACAATTCCACGCCAATGTAGGGGAAGAACAGCAGTGCCAGCGCGAAGCTCGCGGCCGCGCCGATCACCACCGTTTTGCGGTGATGCAAGGCCCAACCCAGGGCGCGCTGGTAGCGCAGGTCCAGGCTTTCGAGCGCGTTCCGCATTCCCTCGGCCAGCCGATGGAGCCAGGGGTGCCGGTCGGCGGAAGGCGTCTCCACGCGCAGATACTTCGAGCACAGCACGGGAATCAGCGTCAGCGCCACCAGCAGGGAGCAGAACAGAGCAAAGGCCACCGTGTAAGCCAACTGGCTGAACAGCACGCTGGTGATGCCGCTCAGGAAGGCGATCGGGAGAAACACGATCATGGTGGTCAGCGTGGCGGCAATGATGGCCGTGCTTACTTCCTGGGTTCCGACCAGAGCGGCTTCCATTCGCGGCTTGCCGGCCTCCCGGTGCCGGAAGGTGTTCTCCAGCACCACAATGGCGTCATCGACCAGGCGGCCCACGCCCAGCGCCAGCCCGCCCAGCGTCACGGTGTTGAGGGTGAATCCGGCAAAGTACAACAGGGCGAAGGTGGCAATCAGCGAGATCGGAATCGCCAGCGAAACGATGAGCGTGCTGCGCAGGTTATGCAAGAACAGCAGCAGGATCAGCACCGCCAGGGCGCCCCCAATGAGTGCGTGTTCCTCCACGGTGGCAATGGAACGCTCAATAAAGCGCGAGGTGTCGTTCAGCACCATGACCCGGACCTGCGGGAACTCCTGATTCAGGCGCTCCACTTCCTGGCGGATGCCGCGGGCCACGGCCACCGTGTTGGAGCCGGATTGTTTTTGGATGTTCATCCGGACGCCCGGTTTCCCGTCAATGCGGACCAACTGCGTCACCTCTTCGGAGCCATCCACGACGGTGGCCACATCCCGCAGGTACACGGGCACGCCCTGCCGCGTCGTCAGCACCAGGTTGCGAATCTGGTTGATGTCCTGGAATTGTCCTTCCGTCCGCAGCGAGAGATCAAAGCCGCCCTCCGCCACCCGCCCGGCGGGGCTGTTGGCATTCTCCTGCCGCAGCAGATCCACCACCCGATTGACGGACAGGTCCAGCGCGCGGAGCTTTTCCAGCGACAGATTGACCTGGATCTCCCGGCGGTCGCCGCCAAAAATATTCACCTGCCCAACGCCGGGAACGCGCTCGATGCGGTACTGAATCTGGTCCTCGGCAAACTCCCGCAACAGGCGCGGCTCCATCTCTCCAGAGACCGACAGGAACATGATGGGGAACTGGTTGACATCGAACTTGAAAATCTGCGGGGTGTCGGCGTCCTCCGGCAGCTGATTCCGGATGCGGTCCAGGCGGGTGCGCAGCTCGTTGGCGGCTTCATCCAGATTGGTCCCCCAGACAAACGAGACGGTGACCCGGCTCTGGTTTTCGCTGGAATTGGACTCCACTTCCTCCACACCCGGGGCGCTGCCGACCGCGTTTTCGATGCGGCGGGTAATGAGCTGCTCGACTTCCTCCGGGGCGGCTCCTTCATAGCGCGTGTTGACGGAGATGCGCGGGATTTCGACGTCCGGCATCAGGTCAATGGGCAGGCGCTGAAAGGCGATGGTCCCCAGCAGGATGGCAATGGCGCAGGCAATATAAACGGAAACCGAGCGGCGGATGGCCAGTTCCGGAAGGCTCATGAGGGGTCCTCCGAGGAGGTCGCGGCGGCCTGGGTTCGCCGCACCAGCACCCGGGCGCCGTCCTGCAATCCCTGCGACCCGCGGGTCACGATGGTGGTGCCCGGCTTCAGGCCGGCAATGACTTCAACGCCCTGCGGCGTGCTGATGCCCGTCTCGATCAACTGGAATCGCACCCGGTCCCCTTCGAGCACGTTGACGCCGGTCTGCTGTCCCCGCATCACCACCGCATCGCGCGGCACCACCACGGCGCGGTGTTCCGTTCCCATCTCCATCAGGATGCGGGCGGACATTTCGGCCTTCAGGCGGCCGCCGGGATTGGCAATCTCCACCTGCACCAGTCCGCTGCGGGTCGCGGCGTCCAGCAGCGGCGCGATGCGCGACACCCGTCCCTGGAAGGTCTGGCCTCCCAGCGCATCGATGGAAACCAGCGTCCGGTTGCCTACCTGCAAATTGCCGACGTGCTCTTCCGGCACTTTCACTTCCGTAATCAAGGAATCCAGGTTCAGAACGCTCACGATGGGAGAGTTGGCGTTCACCAGGGCTCCGGGATCGACATAGCGCCGCCCGATGAAGCCGCTCAAGGGCGACACGACGCGGGTTTGCTGCTGGCGAATCCGCAATTCCGCCAGATCGGCCTGGGCCTGGCGCACCTGCGCCTGCGCCAGGGTCAGTTGCGACTCCACGACCCGGACGCGGGTCTCCAGCGAATCCTGCGACTGCACCGAGACAAGGCCCTCGGAAAGCAGTTGCGCTCCGCGCGCCTGGTCCGCGCGGGCGTTGGCCAGTTCCGCCTGGCGCTGCGAGAGAGTGGCGTTGGCGACCGCCAGCGTGGCTTCCGCCCGCAGCACCTGCTGCTCCAGCTCTTCGCCCTCCAGTTCCGCCAGGAGCTGTCCTTCCTTCACCAAATCGCCGACATCCACCAGCAGACGCTGGATCCTCCCGGTAATCTTGGGAACCACCTCCACCTGCTGCTTGGGCTTGAGGGAACCCACCAACGACAACTGCTCCCGCACCGGCATCTCCACCGCGATGCCGACTTCCACCTGCGCCGGCCGATCTCCAAAGTTTCCGCCCCCGGGACCCATCCCCGGAGCGGCTCCCGGGGGATAGGAACCCCTAGCTCCCTCCGGGCCGGCAGCCCGGATGCCGGCCCGCACTCCGGCCGCCTCTGCCGAACCGTCGCTCCGCCCTTGCAGGAAGCGAAAAGCCAGCAAACCACCGAGCGAGAGGGCGACAATTACACCGAGGATGATTCCCTTACGCTTACGATCTGCCAAATCCTATCCCTTTCCTTGGTTTGCCTGAGCGTCGCAGGAAGATACGCGCCCACCGGCAGGGGAAGTGAGAAATGCTCACCCATCCATTGTACATCCTAACAAAGACTTAGACGGTTCCCTCAGGGGTTGCGTTACCTTGAAATCGGCCCGGCCGGCTCTCTGTCAAACCAGCGGCCCGTGTGTCGCTGGACTTGGCCGCGCGCCAAGCACGACGATCCCCGGGCTGTTTTTCCACTATCGCTGGCCGCGCAAGTTATGAAATGATAGCTTTCCGGCAACGATGCTTCACAATACCTCGCTGTTCCCCGAACTCGAACGCCTCCTGCCCGAATCCCGCGACCGCGGCGTGTACCCGTCGCAGCGGATTCAGGAATTTCTTGCCTCCGGGCGCATCGCCGCTCGCGTCCCGGTGGAACCGAAACAGGTCCAGCCCGCCAGCCTGGACTTGCGGCTGGGGCCCGTGGCCTATCGCGTCCGCGCCAGCTTCCTGCCGGGGCGCCTCGCCACGGTGGAAGAGAAAATCCGCGATTTAGGCATGACGGAAATCGACTTGACTGCCGGAGCGGTCTTTGAAAAACGCTGCGTCTATATCGTCCCGCTGATCGAGGAATGGTTCCTCCCCGCCGAAGTTTCCGGCAAGGCCAACCCGAAAAGCACCACCGGCCGGCTGGACATCTTTACCCGCCTGATCACGGATTACGGAACCGAATTTGAGCGGGTTCCGCAGGGCTATCGCGGGCGCCTGTATGCAGAAGTGGTCCCCAGAACGTTCAGCATCCGGATAAAGCAGGGGATGAGCTTGAACCAAGTGCGCTTCATTCGCGGCAACCCGCCCCCGCTCCAGGAAGAGCGCACCTTGCAGGAACTGCACGGAGAATCCCCCCTGGCCTTCGAAGCCGACAACCGGCCGGCGGAGTCTCCGCGGCTGATCTCCATCGACCTAAAGG
>DATMAF010000040.1:0-6084 GCA_035560315.1 Terriglobia bacterium
CCACAATTCACCCTGCGCCTGTTGTTCTCCAACGGCAGTTACGACAGCGTTTTTGTGCGGCGCCTCTTCCCCCGCCGGGCCGTCGGCCGGAAGGCCGCGCAATCTCGCGCGGGTTGACGCTGCCGGGCAAAAGCCGATACGATAGAAGGGAATTTGCCCGCAAACCTGCCGGAACGCGCCCGTAGCTCAGCTGGATAGAGCGACTGACTACGAATCAGTAGGTCGGGTGTTCGAATCACCCCGGGCGCACCATCTTTCTCATGTATTTCCGAAGGAATCGGGAGGCGCATCACCATGGCGTCCGCGGGCGCACGGCAACCGTGCGGGACGGAAGCCATCCTGTTTCCCCGGCACCCCGGCGGAACTCCGGCTGGGCAAGTCCTGGTCAACGCTTTCAACGACGCGCCGGCGGCGGAAAGCATCCACCAGCAACTCAAATGAGCGCCCGTTGGATGGCCGCCCGCTCCCTTCCGCCCAACCAGCCGCTGTGGAAGAGCGGTGGAGCCGGCGCGGATGCACCGGCGGAAAGGGCAGCTTCTTGAGCCGGCTCTGTGGCACAATAAGCAGCGTGCAGACGCGAATCATCCGGCAGAAAGCCTTCTTTCGCGGCGTGCAGCCGATGGAGCTCTATGAGGCGCTGATCAACGCGCGCAAACACGCCGCCTTTACCGGCGCGGCGGCGACCTCCACCGCCCGCGTTGGCGGCAAGTTCACCGCCTGGGACGGATACATCCAGGGGCGGCACCTGGAACTGGAACCGGGCCGCCGCATCGTGCAGGAATGGCGGACGACCGAGTGGCCCGCAGAGGCCCCGCCGTCGCGGCTGGAATGGCGTTTCCAGCCGAAGCGCGGCGGGACGGAAATGATCCTGATCCATTCCCAGGTCCCGGCCAGCCAGGCGGCCTCTTACCGCCAGGGCTGGATCGATTATTACTGGAACCCGTTGAAAGCCTACGTTGCGCGGCGAGGCAAGTCATGAGCCATCGGCGCACCCGCGCCAGTTTGTGTTATGTGGCGACGTACCTGACAGCGACCGGGATCGCTCTGGCCGTCGCTCCACAATTCACCCTGCGCCTGTTGTTCTCCAACGGCAGTTACGACAGCGTTTTTGTGTGCTTCTCCGGCCTCTTGATGACGGGCCTGGGCATTGTGGTGATTCAGCTCATCCGCCACAACGCCGTGCAGCTCTATCCCACCACGCTGCTCTTGCGGGCGTTCCTCTGGGTGGCCGTCGCGGGCCTTTACCTGGTCACGCGGGATCCCTTCTTTCTGGTCGTGCTGGCGGTCGTCGGCGCAGGAATGCTGTGGACCGGCCTTTCCCTGTGGAGCGAGCGCCGCTGACTTGGCCCGACCGGTGGTGGCGACGGCGCCTGGGCCGGCACAAAGCAGTTGCGCCGCCGTTCGAAACAGGATACTATCACCCCGGCGATAGTTGCCCATCCCCCTGCTGCCGGCTCGGCCGGCGGATCCCGAGGGGGAGAACTATCTCTGCGGAACGGTCCGGAAGGCCATTCCGGCGCTGTCATCAGACGGAGGAGAGCAACGGATGCTGGGCAAACGAATCGTAGTGGGGGCGGGCTTGGTGGGAATCTTGGCGGTTGTGAGCGCGCTAGTGGGCGCGCTTTCCAGCCTGGAGGGTCAACAATCCGCTCCGCTGTTGCTGATCCAGCAGGATAAAGTTATCCGCTTCAACACCGTGACCGGCGAAGGCGTGCAGGTGGGCACGGCTACGGGCCAGATCCGCGGCGTTTCCATTGTGAATTTCAAGTTCTCGGAAGCCCCCAGCGGATTGCCGGACATTACGTTCGACAATCGCGCGGGAATCACCGACTTCGACGGCGACCAGATCATCTTCCACAACGTCGGCACAGGCCGTTTCGTCGTGCCGCCGCTCATTGACGAGACCGCTCCGCTCACCAACCAGGTCTTCGGCGCGACGCCCATTCCTTGCCCGGGATTCGGCGGCGCCTGCTCCGGCGTCGGCGGACCCTTGCAGGGCACCTATGAAGTGGTTGCCACCTCCGGCAAGTACGTGTCGCGGTATCCCATCGGAACGAAATTCCCGTATCGCGGCATCGCCTACAATCCCTCCTCGCCGCCCGCCGATCCGAACGATTTCGGCGCGGTCTATGTAGAGGTGCAAGCCACGCCGATCAATTAGCGCCGCCGGCGGGAAGGATCCGGGGAGCAGGCTGGGAAAGGAAGCTGGCCTGTTTCCTTCAGGGACCGCCCTGCCCCCTGCGGGCACCACCACCGGCGCAAGCGTTTCCACCAATCGCTAGGGGACGGGCCTCTGGGGCGGCTTCGTGTTGGCGCTGGAGAGAACCGGATCGCCCTTCTCATCGGGATTCTGAAACACGATGATCCCCACGTACGGGGCCTGGGGGGATACGGAAATCTGCCCCGCAACAAAGCGCGGCGCGGCGTCCGGAGCGTCCTTGCTCCAGGTGCCAAAACCGGCAAAGCTCACGGTGTCATATCCGCCGGTCGGCAGGCTGGAGGTCTTGGAGTGGAAGCAAACGACGGAGGCCAGGCGCTTCATGCTAAACGTGCCGCCCGAGGAGCCGGAATTGAAGTTGGTGTACTGGAACGAGAACGGCTCGCCGGCCGGATTGCAGGGGAACGAGTAGCTGTAGGAAAACCGGTCGCCCAGGGACGACAGCAGGTTGGTCTCTCCCCCGGAGAGCCGCACCGGCGGAGCCCCCACCGTCTCCACGGCGCGAATCCGCAGGAATAGATCCAGATGGGCGAAAGGACTGTTGACCAGAAAGCTATTGGCCTTGATCAAGTCCGGCGAGGGAAAGCGATAGGTAAAGAAGCTGCGCTTGTGGCGGCCGCTGAAGCGGAAGAGCAGTTCTCCATTGGCCCCTCTCTCAAAGAGCGCGAAATGCGTGGCCGGCTGGCCGGGCAGCGGTTGCAAGGCCCGAACCGGAAACGCCTCCGGGGAAATGCGGCCGTCGTTCTGCTGGAACAGCGCGAGAGCCAATTCCTGGACAAAGAAAGACGGATACACCATCTCTCCAATTGTCTTGCCGGTAGTGACATTGACGGCGCCGTGGATGAGGTCAAAGGGCTCGTCCACCAGCGCCACCTGCCGCAGGTCGTAGCGAAGCAATGGAAATTGCAGGATTTCATTCTGGCCCAGCAAGCCCGGGAGGAATCCCGGACCAAACGGGCTGGCCGGGGGCCGGGCGAGCAGGCCCTCCGGAACGAGGCTGCGAATCACAAAAGAAACGGTGTCGCCGGTGCGGGGACCGAATTGAATCTGCAAGCGCCCCAGCAGATGCGAGCGTCCCTCGGCCGGCCCTCCCAGTTGCGGAATGTGCAGGTCAAAGTCGTCGCCGAAGCTGCTGGATTGCGCGAAGACGGTAAACTCCCGAATGGTGTTGGTGGGAATCTCCGGGCAGTTGGGGGCGCAGGGCGGGCCGGGCGGTTCCTTGGTGCTGAGGTACAAGTGCGGGTGCAGGCTGGTGCCCCGCGCCGGGATGCTGGCGCAGTGCAGCGGGTTGCAGAACGGCATCGGAAAACGAATGATGTCGCCCTGCTCGTCTCTTCCCAGCGCCAGGAAGGTGCTGCCGCGGAAGGTGAAGTCCAGCAACCCGTCGGGACGCTGCTCAAACCGCGCCCAGGCGCTGCCGCGGATGCCGGGGAAGGCCACCACCGGCCGGTCGATCTTGGGATTGGCGTCCAGCAGGATGTCGATAGCGCTATTGCGGAAATCCACAAAATATTTGAGATTGGTGACGCCGCCCGTCCGCAGGTTCAAGTCTCCGCTCGAAAGAAACAGGGGCGCATCGAGCACCTGCGGGTCCAGCACCGGCACTTCGTATCCGTGCGGAGAGACCAGGACGCTATCATCCCCTTGCAGCCGGCCGTGAATCACCTCGAAGTGAGCAATGTCGTTCACCGGCTCATAGAAGCGGATGCGAATGCTTCCATTCAAATGGCTGTCGGTCATCACCAGGCCGCCGAAGAGCTCGTTTCCGCAAGTTCCGAAGGGCAAATCCTTGTCCTCCGTGCAGTCCACCGCATGCAGGACGTCGCCGAAAAAGCTCTGGGTTTTGTTCAGCGGCAGGGTCTGATCCAGGCCGGGGGGCAGCTTCAGCTTCACGGGCAGTTCATCGAGAACCTCGTCCGGTTCCTGGGCCGGCAGGCTGGCGGCGCCCAGCAAGCTCAGCAGCAGACACAGGGGAATTGCGCGCTTCATGAGACTATCTCCGCGCCCCCCGGGGGATCGGCTGCACTTCATACCGCATTTCGTCCGGTTCCCGGGCCGTCCGGTACTGCGCCACGGCATCGTCCGCCAGGACGGAGGGAACATCCACCAGGGGGAAGTTTTCACCGTAGGTGCGGTTCAAAAATCTGAGAAAGTCGTTGGCGATTAAAGCGTGGCCGGTAGCGCCGGGGTAATAGCCGTCGAGCGAGTAGAAGCCGCCGAAATACAAGGCGGTGATCTGCGTCGTGCCGACCGTCACGCCGCTGCTCTTGACGCTGTTCAGGAACGCCGCCAGGTCATAGACCACGGCGCCTTGCTCGCCGGCGATCGCCCGGATCTCGTCATTCAGCGCCCGCACCCGGCTGCTGATGTCCGCGGCGGAGGAAGCCCGCAAAATGATCTCAGGGGGGAGCGGCTGGATGGAACGGCGGAGGAACTGGTTTCCGATCACGGTCAGCCCGTTGCGAGTGACGTAGTCATTGGCGGCCAGGCCATAGAACTCCCGAATCGCGGACTCCGGCACGCGGGTCAGCCGCCCCACCGAAGCCGGCGTGCTGAAATAGGCGGTGTCCATGGGGTCCGGAATCGTGGCCGCCACGACCTCCGCCCCCGTGGCGCGCAGCTCCTGAAGGATCCGGGAATAGGAGGCCCGGAAGCTGGCGCGATCCGGAATCCGGGAGGGGTCGCCGCCGACCACCGCGGCCAGCACATCGTAGTAACCGAGCTCGACCAGAGCCAGCGACGGCGCCATCGCCTTGGCGTATTCCAGTTGCGACCACAGCGGGACATCCTCGTTCAGGATGAGCGCGGGAAATCCCAGAATCAGGTTGATGGCCGTTTGCAAGGAATCGTTGTTGTGAATCAGCGGCGAGACGGGACGGCGGTGAATGCTGTCGGCCACGCGCAGGTTGGGCACGGAAAGATTGAAGACGAACAAGGTGGGACGCTCCTGGTTCGGATCGTCCTGGGGCGGAAAGACGCGAACCCGTCCTTGGGGGAGCGTCGGAACGCGGACCGGCAGAGACTGGTAGCCGAGAACATCGCTCAGGCCAGGGCCTTCCAGCAGCGGCTGCGGAAACGCAGTGGGGATCTGCTGCGCCACCAACGCCGGAAAGCTTTTCCGCTGCAACACCTCATGCAAGCCGAAATTGGCCATTCCGGCCGCCAGCCCCTCGCCCAGCACCACGAAGGTGGTGGCATCCAGACGCCGCGTTTGCTGGCCGTGGAGCAGCGGCGGCAGGCCGGCCAGCAGGAGCAGTGCGGTGAGCGCAACTCGGGCCATCATCCTACGGCACCCCCATGATGAAGCGAAGGCTGGCGCCCGCCAGGTGCGCAAAGTTCCGGTACTCCCCATTGGTCCCCTGTCTGACGCCGCTGCCCACGTTGGTGTGCCGGTTGACGAACTGCATGGCTTCGTAGAACAGCGAAAATTCGCTGTTTCCTTTCCGCCAGGACATGCCCACCGTGGCGCTGTGGCGGTTGGCGTCGGGAAACAGCGGGCCAACGCTTTTCTCCACCACCGGGGAACGATCAAACAGGTAGCCGCCGCGAACCGTCAGGTTGGAGGCCAGGGGCCGCTCCACGCCCAAGGCAATATGATACGAATCCCGGAAATCAAAGTGCAGGCGCTTCTCGGCCGGGGTGCGGACATCGGGGTTTGTTTGCCGGGTCTCCGTAAAATTCAGCGGCACGCTGCGGAAGCGGCGATAGTCCTGGAAGTGGAAGTCCGCCGCCAGCGTGGTTCCCCCGATGCGCGTTGCCAGACCAAACGCATAGGTCGCCGGGGTCACAAAGGTTCCCCGGATTTTTTGGTTGGGGAAGGCGCGGGGCAGCAGGCGTGGACCAATGAACGGCTCCAGGGTGAAGCC
>DATMAF010000041.1:0-2751 GCA_035560315.1 Terriglobia bacterium
GGCCCTGGAGTCTGTCGGCCGGAAGAACTTGCCGGCAACCCGCGCGCATTCCACCGGCTGCTCCCATTGAGCAGAGCGATGTCGCTACCGTGCGCCGCCTTCTCGAAGACGGCACCTTTGACCTGGGGTCGTTCCGTAACCGGCCGGAGTTGCTTGCCAAGGCCTCGCTTTACCGGACGGGCGGTGGGAAATGCCTGCTGGATGTCGGAAACAGCTGATTCTCTAGATGGCAAGCGGGCTGCCGGGAAGCAGCCCGCCTTGGGAATCGTCCAGCCCGACCCTCCGGCTGGAACATCTCAGAACGCTTCTGGAACGTGATACGTGAGAACGCCATTGATGGTCTTGTCCGAGACGATGACGTTCTTGTTCTTGGCATCGATGGCTACTCCCCGCGTATCGCTCAACGGTCCATCCGGCCCGCCGATGGTCCAGCGCGGCGGCACGTTGCCGTTGTCAAAAACACTCCAGACGCCAACGAAATCTTCCTTTTCATACCGCCCGCCGGGACGGACAGCTCCAAAGATCATTCCGGACTCCGGGTTGGTGGTCATCAAGCCCACTTCCTTGGCCGACTCGTGAGTAATGATGCGCAGCGGCTTCTCATCGCCCTGGGCGGTGACCCGGTAAATCTTGAGACCTTCGTTGGTCGAGCCAATGAGAAAACCATGCACCGGATCGACGGTCAGGCGGCCCGCATCCACAGGGCTTTGTTCGCTGCCGAGGATGCGGAGGGGAGCCGAGTCGCCATTGGTATCGCGGGAAAAGACCAGCACCCGGTCGCCCTGCGGGACAAAGATCTCGCCCCGAATCCAGTCCAGGGCCAGCGCCTGCGGGTTCTTGAGCTGGGTGCTCGGCCCGAAGATCTTCCGGATCGGGGCCACATTGCCGTCGGCATCTCCCCGGTAGGTGAGGATGGCGAAGGCAAAGAACTGCGGGATGATGATCTCGTCGCGCACCGGATCGTACGCCATGTCATGAATGGTTCGGGTGATCAGCGTGTTCTGACCTGCGATGGCCCGGGTGGGCTTGACGCCGCCATTCGCCAACCTGGCGAATGCCGCAACCTGCGGGTGGGCCACTCAGTTGGCAACCAGCAACTCGTCTCGCTTGGTGTCAAACGCCACCGTGTGGGGGTTGCCCAGCATGGGCGACCCGGCATCGGGCGGGCCGCTCCGGATGATCCGCTTTGGCGTTACGTTGCCGTTGGCGTCGATGGGGAACACCGTCGCGGAATGGCTCCCGAAGTTCGCGGACCACAATTCGTTGTTCTTCACGTCGACAAAGACGCCGGTCGGATTCCGCACCATGGTGCGCGGGCCCGCGATAACGCGAATGGGAGCCACGTCCCCGTGGGCGTCGGCCGGATAGACGGTGATGCTATGGCCGGTGTCATTGGCGACAAAAATTTCCCCCCGCTCCGGGTGAACCGCAACCGACGTGGGCCAGTCCAGCATCGTCTTGGGACCCTGAATCACCCGCAAGGGAGCCACGTCCCCCTGGGCATTCTTGGGATAGAAGGTAATCGACGGGGGAAGAATTTTCCCGCTCGCCGGATACGCGCGGTTGCGCCCCACCGGATAATCCGTGCGCCGCGCTCCCCGGCCGAATCCGCCACCGCCTTTGCCGGGCTCGAACGCGGGACGATCGTTGGTTGTTCCCCAGTTGGTCACGATGATCTCGTTGGTCTTGGTGTTGATCGCGATGCCGTGGGGATCCGCCAAGCCGGTCTTCTTGCCCTGAATCACCCGCTTCACGGGGGCGTCCTCCACGCCATACTTGTCGAAAACCACCACCGCATGGTCGTCCTGGATGGTCAGAAAGATTTCCTGCGCCGCTTCGTCCGCGGCAATCCCGGCGGTGGTGTGCGGGGTGGCGATCTTCCGCTTGGGGGCGACATTCCCCTTCTGATCGCGTCCGAAGACCGGCATGTAGTTCATGGTGTCATTGTTGATGGCATAAATGTCCCCGTTGGCCGGGTCCACATAGACGCCGCAGGCGTATTCCAGGAAGGTGTTTTCCCCGCCGATCATCCGCTTCGGTTCGCTCATCGCCGCGCTGGGAGGGGTGTTTTCCAGTCGATCGTAAACCACCACCGTGGAAAGATTCTCCTCGGCGAAGATGACTTCATTGCGCGCCAGGTCGACGGTGATGCCCGCAAAGCCAAACAAGGGATCCGTGATGTTGGTCAGCGGGGGGCGCCGGCGCACCGCTTCCCGCTCGGCTTCGCTGGGACGCGGAGGCGCCTGCTGGGATCGCGCGGAACCCGCGGAAGCCGAACCGCTGCCCCCCTGCTGCACCGCCAGGGCATACAGCATTTCTTCGTTCGCGCTGGCCGGTGTCAACTCGCACAAGGGACCGTTCATCTCCGGAAACGGCTCAAACGCCACCAGGCGCTCGTTTCCCAGGCGCACCGTTTTCCCGCTGAGGGGGCCGGTTGCAAATTCCGGAAGGGTCAGGACCGCTCCAGCACCGGCAACGACAACCGCCAGAAGAGCGCCAAGCCACCAGCGACGGGACGCATTTCGCAGTCGCAATTTTGAAGTGGGCATCCGTTGTTCCTCCTCGCACAGAACGATTCACGAAGCAGACAGATCAGGCCGGAAGGAGAAAAAGGTCCTTTTGCGAAATCCCCCTCATTATAATCCCCCGGCCCGCCGGGTCAATTGCAGCGAGCGGGACCCTTCAGGCAATCTGGCGGGCGGCGGCCAGCGCCGCTTCGTAGTTGGGGTGCTCGCCGACTTCCTTCACATA
>DATMAF010000042.1:0-5100 GCA_035560315.1 Terriglobia bacterium
TGCGGAAACTCCACCAGCGATGGAAATTGAGCCCTTCCCTGGTACGAGCGGTCCTGCTGCTGGTGGCGGGCGCCCTTTCTCTTCCGGGCCAGGAGAATGCCCCTTCGTCCTCCGTTGTGCCTCCGGAGGAAGTGGTGCTGACCGTTGGCGAGAAAAAGTTCACTGCCGCTGAATTCGATAAGATTCTTGCAACCCTTCCCCAGCAGTACCAGCAGGTCCTCAAAACCAAGGGAAAGGCGGCTTTCACAGAACAGTATGTAAACTTGCTGAGCTTGGCCATGGAAGGGGAAAAGCGCCAGCTCGATCAAGCCGAAGAGTTCCGCCAAATGATGGAGTTCAACCGGCAAGCGCTGCTGGCCACGCTGACGCTGAACGCGCTGGTGGCCGAATCGGCCAGCGTGGGACCGGAAGAGGTGGAATACTACTATCAGACCAACCGGCAGGAATTCGAGCAGGTGAAGGTAACCGGAATCTATATCCCCTTCAGCACGGCGCCGGCCTCTGGCCGGGGCGCTCCGCAAACCGCCTCCGCCAAGCCCGCCTACACCGAGCAGCAAGCCCAGCGGAAGGCTCTGGAACTGCGCGCCCGCATCCTGAGCGGCCAGAACATGGCGGCGCTGGCCCGCACGGAGTCCGAGCACCCCACCGCATCCAAGGGCGGAGACTTCGGCTATATCGGCCGCAACCAAACGCAGTTGCCCGGCCCCATTGTCAACGCCATCTTCGCCCTGCAAACTGGCCAGATCAGCGCTCCATTGAAGGACAAGAACGGATTCTATCTGTTTCTTGCCGAAGAAAAGCGGCTGCAGCCCCTCGACGAGATCAAGGAAGGGATACAAACCAGCTTAGGTATCCAGAAGATGAATCGCCGCCTGGAAGCATTGAAGGAGAGCTATCCGGTGGTGCTCAATCCCCGATACTTTACCGACGCAGTTCCGGCGCCCTCCCGGCCAGCCGGTTCCCAGCCGTAAGCCACCGCGCGGCTTGGTTCTCCGCTGCGCTTCCGAGCGAAACACGCCCGGACAGGCACTGGATCGCAGCCTGCCGGCCGAAAGCGCCTAGCCTGCAAAGCCGGCAGCGCCGGTTTCCAAAGAGGTGTGGAAAAGCTTGTGGAAATTCGCCTCTTCGCGGAGTTTAATTTCCATCGAAATCAACTCTTAGAGCGGATTGCACTAATGTTAAGCAATCGTGAACGATGGGTCTATTCCTTTGGAGCCGAACCACTTGGATACAATTTGACAAGAATAAATTTTGTTCCCTGAAAAATGTCTTTTGGAAGGGATGCCGCGCGCATTGCCCGGTAATCAATCCATGACTGCGGGCAGCAGCGCGGTTGTTCCTAATAGGCGCTGACCTGGCCCGTGGGCGGCTGCAACAGAATGGTCAGTTCTTCCTGCGGCTGGTTCAACCGGTGCTCCTCGCCATAGGTCCGGAATCCCTTGGCAATCACCTGAACCTTCACGGCGCCGGTGGGAATATCGGACAGAACGATGATCCCTTTGCGGTTGGTCTTGGCTTGCCAGGAAACCCGCTTGTCCCGCCGCAACAGCCGTTCTTCCGTGAAGCGGACCACGACGTGAGCATCCGGCACCGGTTCCCGGTTCGATTCGCGGAGCACCTGGAGGGTCAGCCGGGTGGTGCCCTCCTCGGCCTTGGCGCCAGTTTGCTGCGCTGCGGCAAAGGTTGTTACAAGCAGAAGAGCGGCTACAATCATGTTTGCGAGTCGCATCGGATCTCCTGCTAGCAATTGGCCATATTCTAGCATGAGACGGGGAAAAAACAGATAAGAATCCTCCCCGCCGCGTTTCGTGCAACTTACTCGAGCCGAAAGGATGTAGCTTGCTACATGGGAGCTGCAATGAAGGTCCTCCCAGCCCGCCAGAAATCGGACGATGTTTCTCGGAAATCCCGCCCGGACCTGCCGGAAGCTCGGCAGCGGCTGCGGGGCGAGTTGCTGGCATACCTCGCAAGCCACCACGTCATGACCATCGCTTCCTGCCGTCGGAACGTTCCCTGGGCCGCGGCCGTTTTCTATGCCAATGACGATTTCCTGCTGTACTTTCTTTCCCATCCGAAGTCTCGCCACGGAACAAACCTTGCAGCAAACGGCCGGGTGAGCGCGGCCATCCATGAGGATTACCATGACTGGGGGCAGATTCGCGGCATTCAACTGGAAGGCCGGGCCGAGCGGCTCAAGTCCGTTCAACAACAAGCGGCCTTCTGGAAGGTGTACGCGAAGAAATTTCCCTTTGTGAAGCAGTTTTTCCGCCCCGGGCCGTTCCGCCGGATGGTGTCGGGAAAAGTTGCCGGCATCCGCTTGTACCGCATCGTCCCCTCCGCCCTTTACTTTATTGACAACAGCAAGGGCTTTGGACACCGGGAAAGATTGGACTTGAAAGCAGAGGACACCCTCCGGGCACCGCGCAACTTGTAGGAGCCATCCGCCCTCCCGGCATCAGGGCGCGTGTTGCTCTCCCACCGACTCGCTCAGCCATCGCAGATAATCGGGAGCGCCGTCGATGATCGGCAGCGCGATGATCTCCGGCACCGAGTAGCTGTGCAGTTTTTCCACCTCGGCCCGCAAAACCGGAAAAGCCTCGCGGCTGGACTTCAGCAGCATCAGACATTCTTTCTCGTCCGCAATCTTGCCCTGCCACCGATACATCGAATTCACTGCGGGAACCAGGTTGGCGCAGGCGATCAGCCGCTTGTCGAGGAGCCGGCGGGCGATCTTCTTGCACTCTCGCGCACTACGGCCGGTTACCAACACAACAATTTTATCGGTCATGTGTCCCTTGTCCTTTTGGCATGAAACGCCCTTGGGGGTACAGCCAGGCCACTCCGACACCGCAGTGGGGGAGTTCAGGCAAGTCCAGAAATTCTTGGCCCATGGCGCCAGATTGCCTGTGGAAGAAGACAAACTGGCTGGCGGTTCCTGCCCATCAGCACTGCACCTTTCCCTGCTGGCGCTGGCTGAGACTATATTGTAACCTGCTGATTATAAATATGATACATTTATTTTGGCTCTCCCGCGGCCCCTTGCAGACCGCTTGCGGGTGTTTGACATGGTCGCCGGAGGCTTGCCTTTTCCAAATTGCACTAAAGGACCGGCGAAAACCGCCGATAGAGCCGGATGTCGCGGGAAAGACTTAGAAAGAACGAGTCTTTTGAAGCGCGAGGCCGAGCAGATATGAGTTGGATCAAAAAGGACGTCCAGGCCGCTGAAAAGGAGGTACCCGGCATGGAGGAAATACAGGAGCGGCTTAACCAGATTGAACGTAAGGATTGGTGGTTGTGGTTGCTCTCCATTCTCATGCTGCCCTTGCTGGCCACGCTCGTGCTGGTGCTCACCATGGCTCAGCCTCCAGGGGCTGTGGATCAGATGTTCCAGTTTCAGATCAAGCAGAATGCCTGGGGGCTTTTGGGGATCATTCTGATCTTCTGCGTCTACACCATTTACTTGCAGACCATGCTCAAGCGGCTCCGTCGCCAGGAAGCCGAGCATCTGTTCGAACGATCCAAGCTGGAAATTCAGGCCGAGGTGGCTCGCCAGCTTGCGATGCTCGACCCGCTCACCGGCGTCGGCAATCGCCGCTTCCTGGACCATTACCTGGAGACTGAGATCCCCCGATCGATGCGCCACAACTATCCCTTGACCCTGCTGATGTTCGATTTGAACGATTTCAAGAAGATCAATGACCAGAATGGGCATCCGGCGGGCGACCTGGTGCTGAAGGAATTCACCAGCCAGTTGAAATCCGCGCTGCGCAGCTCGGACGTATTGATCCGCTTTGGCGGCGATGAATTTCTGGCGGTTCTTCCGGACTGCACCGGCGAGGAAATTCCCGGGTTGCTAAGCCGCATCAAAGCGCTGAGCGTGGACTACCACGGCCGCCGGATTCCGTTTAGCTTTGCGGCTGGTTCCGCCACCTTGCAGCCGGGAGAAACAGCCAGTCAACTGATTGCGCGCGCCGATCAGGCGGTTTACGAGGACAAGCGCGCCCGGAAGCGGGCGCAGTCCAGCGCTGCGGCCGCGGTCGCATCGTGCGGAGCGGAATAAGCCAGTTCCAATGTCGGCAAGGCGAGGCAAATGTTCTGCGAGTCTGGTTGTTGCAGCATGTGGAAGCTCCGGTTCAAGTTGCGGTGGTGAGAGAGGCCATTGAACATGTTGGAACCTGCGCCCGCAAACCGAGAACGCCGCCGCTACCGCCGCTACATTGTGTCGGGCGTGGTCCGCTATGGAACCGAAACAACCGAAAGCGCAGGTTCGTTGCTGAACCTGGGCTGGGGCGGCCTGCTGGTCCGCAGCCGCGTCGTGTACACCGGAGGGACCAACTTGACGCTGCTGTTTCAGGTGGAGGATTATCCGGAAACAATCCATGCCAAGGCCCGGGTGGTGGGCACTCAGCCGGGATTGATGGCGCTTCGTTTCCTGCACCCGCCGGATGGGATCGACTTGCTCTTGCGGTGGCTTGAATTCGGGAATGCCCCCTGGACCAATGAAAGCCAGGAACTCGAGTCGGGGGAAGTTCCCATTCATCAGGAACGGGCCGATCCCGCCCCGTGGAAGGAAAAACTGTAGCGGCCTGTTTTCAGAAACGCGCGCGCCGCGGCCGCAAGCGTTTCCCGCCGGAGCCGCGCACTCCTCCATCGAGGCCTTTTCGCGCTTTTCCCTCCGCTTGACAGGCTTCCGCCAGCCCGCTCAGCCCCGCCGCCCAAAGGGCATTTTCCTGCCCTGCTGCTTTCCACTAGTGCGAGAAAAAGAAACAAGCCACGTAGGGGACGGATTCCGGAGAAAGCACCTCCACGCTCCCCGGGGTGCCCGTGAGAGGCTCCACTGGCCGGGGTGGCTCATCCACCGTAGCAGCAGACAATTCCTGAAAGCGCAGCGCAACCTTGGTGTTGGCGGTGGCCTCCGGCCGGATCCGGAAGATGAGCGAGAGAACCAATCCTTCCCGCAGCGGCTTGCGTGGCTCGCCCTCGGTTGCCACGGTGAAGCGCACCGCGGAGGCTCCCGGATCACGTGCGCTTTCCCGCTGTTCCGCCTGAATCTTCCCGTTGACGCCGTCGAGAAGAAATCCTTTTTCGGCGCGGAGAAAC
>DATMAF010000043.1:0-2572 GCA_035560315.1 Terriglobia bacterium
GATTGTAGCAGCCTTTCCATGTACTCGCTATGGACGATCACCGCCCGGCTGCGCTCCAGCAAGGTTCGGTTCAGGGCGATGCCGTCGAAGTCCAGCGTCGCCTCGCCGGCCTGCGCCCGCCGGGCATGATCGAGCGCCGCCGGACCGCCAGCGCGCTCCACCTCGCGGAGGTATGCATCCCAGTCTCCGCGGCTGACGGTCGCATACGCCACCAGGTAGTGCAGATTGAATTCGTGCAGCACCACCACGCCGGGGACGCGCAGCGCCTGGTCGTAGATATACACGTGATAGGGATTGTTGCCGATCTGGTAGAGAACGGCCTCGTACCGGCCGGCGCGGTAGCATGCTTCAAACTCCTGCCAGGGGCGCAAATGGATATTCTGCGCCGCTGCCGGCGAGGCGGGCTGGTAATCCTCGATGAACACATCGATGCTCTCAACCAGCCTGGCCAGGTGCGGCAGCAGCGCCTCGCTATAGTCGGAGATGCCGGAGGGTTGCGGATTGAGGGGAGAAAAGAATGCGATTCTCATAACCACAGCGGCGGCAAGGAGCGGTCTGATGCTTGGTTCCAGCCGTCCGTGCTCTTGGACGGGGGAACCCGCACCGGCCGGTTGTCTGGGGAAAGGGCTCTCATTGCAGCTCGGCAGAAAACGTCGCCAGGGAAAAGGGAACCCGGACGGCCACCGGCAGGCGCGCGCTCTCGGGATGGAACCACACTTCCAAGCTCTGCACAGAGCCGCCGCCGGTGGCGGTGATCTGGAAGCGTTCTCCCTGCCATGCTTTCACTCCCACCTTCACGGTTTCGGAAGCAAGGGCTTGATAGTCAACCGCATACTCGGCGCCCAGGTAGAAGGTCCCGGCCGATTGTGTCCCCCCGGCCGGTAGAGACCCGGCGGCCAGTTGGCGGCGGAAGTGGTAGAGCAGGGCCAAGGGGTCGCGGGCGCAGGGCGATGCCGGGAGTTCGGCGACTTGCCCGTCCTGGGTGCGGCGGATGCGGTTCCGAACTTGGTCGAATTCGTAGGTGGTTTGCCGCGTCTTGCTGCCCTCCCGCAGGGTTTCGCTGAAGCGCAGGGAGCAGAGCTGCGGATCCGCCAGGGAGGAGAAGTTGTAGCTGACGTGATGCTGCGGCAAGTCGGCCGTCACGGTCGCCTCCAGGCGAACCTCCGCGCCGCTTTGCGCCGCCTGCAACACGGCCTCCCCCAGCGGAATCCCGCTGGGCCAGTAGAGATTGAATGTGAGCCGCTCGCCAGCCGCCACCGGGTCCTGGTTAGTCGATGCCAATTGAGCCGTCCGGCTCGCCGGGAAACCGAGAAGCAACCACGCCGCGAGGGCCCCGGGGATTTTTCCCCGCCACCCGTTTTTCATTGCCTGCTCTGCCCACCTTCCGCGCCAGGCCATGCCGATGCACTGGCAGAACCGGCCGCCAGCGGTTCCGCCAGCAACGCGCCCGCGCCAGCAGCAGCAACGGCGCTGCCCCGAGAATCCGCAGGCCGTACAAAAAGAAATGCGCCAGCCGCAAAAACACGTTGCCGCCAGCGGTTCCCGCCAGCATCTGAAAGCTCATGCGGTCCCGCAGCCGCCAGCGAAGATGCCGGTACAACATGCGCCCGTCGCGGGCCGCAAACCCGTCAGCCAGTTCATTGTAAATCTGGCGGCGGCGCAGCGGCCAGACGAAGGCCATGCATTTCAGCAGCGCATAGGGCTCGTTCGTGCAAGGGACAATCCATTGCTGGAAGGCCCGGCGCGCTTTCCACAGCCTGGCGGTCTGGAGCAGAGCGCCCGCGAAGCCTGGCCGGAGCCGGACCACGGAATCGAACAAGGCGGCTGTCGCCGCCGTGGCAGTGTCCGGAAGCAGGCCATGCACAACCACGCCGGGGAACTGCGCGCGGATCACCGGAACAATCTTCTCCAGATAATAGCCGGAGGCCGACCCGATCACGCCGATGGGCAGCGGCGCGAGGCGCGCTTCCGCATTCCGCCGCCGCCGCCAGCGCAGGTGCCTCCAGAAGGTGCCCACGGCCCGGACGCGGAAGCCGTCGCCAAACTCGTTGTAAATCTCGCGCCGCCGCAAGGGCCAGAGCATCGCCGTGAGCTTCAGCCCGGTAAAGGGCTCGCCGGTGCCGGGAATAATCCAACGCTGGTGCTTCCGAACCAGCCCCCACAGCCGCACGCTATCCTGCACCCACCCCCGCAAACCGGGGCGCAGACGGATGATGGAATCGAACAGCTCGGCGGCGTGGTCCGGCAGGGCGGCGGGCAGAAATCCGCGGATGGGCACCCCCGGGGAGGCGGCGCGCAAGGCCTGGACAATTCTCCGCAACGGCTCCGCCGAGGCCGAGCCGAGCACGGCGATCGGATACGAGCGGATGCGCTCCTCGCGGGCGCACCAGCGGCCCCGGACCCACAGCCACAGCAAATCTCCGAACCCCAGCGGGAGGCTTTCGCCCCCGGAATGCCGGAACACCACTTGCCCGCGCAGCGCCAGGGCCAGGAACTTCATGAGCCGAAACCGCTGCTTGGAGGTCAGGCAAAAGATCCGCACATTGGCGGTGAATCCCAGAAATCGCAGCAG
>DATMAF010000044.1:0-3647 GCA_035560315.1 Terriglobia bacterium
CGAAGGCATCCGCGCGGAGGCGGCGGTTCCTTCGCAACCGGCGCCGGCCGAATCCGTCGCAGCCGCTGCCATTTCCCTGCCTCCAGCCGTCACACCGCCTGCGCCCCGCGCGCCGGAAAACCCCGCCGAGCCGGAGGCGCCGCGGGCCGTCGTGCCGGTGTGGCCAAAAGGAACGCCGCTCGGCGATGTGGCGCGCTACTATCGCGAACGGAAGGAGAAGCGCGCCGCGCCGGTCGAGACTCCAGTTGCTGTTATCCCCAACGAACTGCCGCAGAGAATTCCTGCTGGCGGAAGTTCCGCAAGACCGCCGGCTGTCGCCGGCGCGCCAGCAACAAAACAGCCTCTGCCCGCCTCGAAGAAAAGAATCCTGGCGGTGGCGACGGCGGCGAGCGATCCGCTGCCGGAGGCACGGGTGGTTCGCGCCCGTCGCGGCGATTCGCTCTGGAAACTGGCGGCGCGGTACCTGGGCAAGGGCGGGCGCTGGCGCGAGATTGCCGCCGTCAATCCGCACCTCAGGAACGTCAATCACATTCGAGCCGGAGAGCCAATTCGTCTCCCCGGCAGCCAGCAATGGCAAACGCCGGTTGCGGTATCTCCCCTGGTCATCGAGGTCCAGGCCGGCGACACGCTCTGGAGCCTGGCGCGGGCCCGCTGGGGCAGCGGCCGCGCCTGGAGCTGCATCGCCGCAGCCAATCCCCATTTACAGGTTTCCTCCAAAATCTATCCGGGGCAGACCCTGGCGCTGCCGCCCGCCTGCCTTCCCGGCACGTAATCGCGGCGCACGGCTTGGTTCTTCTTCCCCTGTTGCAGGGACCTTGCCTCTGCTGCGACTTGTCGGACACCGGACGAGTTTGTTAGACTGTGCCCGACTATCAGGAGCGCCTTCCATGCCGGAGTTGCGCCAGAATCCCATTACCAAGCAGTGGGTGATTATCGCCACCGAGCGCGCCAAGCGGCCGCATGAATTGGCTCGGAAGGTCGAAGAAACCAAACCCGTGCCCTCGTATGTGGAAACGTGCCCGTTCTGTCCCGGCAACGAGCGGATGACGCCCCCGGAAACGATGCAGATTGCTTGCGGCGGCCGCTGGCAGGTGCGCGTGGTGCCGAATCGCTTCGCGGCGCTCGCCCGCGACGGGGAGCTGACCCGCCGCCTCAACGGCTTGCAGGTGGTCGTCAACGGCGTCGGACATCACGAGGTGATTGTTGAGACGCCGGACCATTCCAAAACCACGGCTCTGCTCTCGGTGTCCGAGATCGAAATGATCCTCGACAGCTATAAGCGGCTGTACCTGCAAGTGACCAGCGACCCCCGCGTGGAACACGTAACCATCTTCAAGAATCACGGGCTGGCCGCCGGCACCTCGCTGGAGCATCCGCATTCCCAGTTTATCGCCACCCCGATCATCCCGCCGGACATCCGCAATCGCATGGAGGAGGCTCTCCGCTTTTACGACGTTCATGGCCAGTGCATCTTCTGCAAAGTGATGGCGGACGAACTTTCCGAGCAGGCCCGTCTGGTGCACCAGACCGAGCATTTCGTTGCTTTCATCCCCTTTGCCGCCCTGACGCCTTTTTCCCTCTGGGTGTATCCGCGCCGCCACATGGCCTCCTTCCAGGAGACCCGCGCGCACGAATTGCGCGACCTGGCGCGGATGTTGCGGCTCATTCTGGCCAAGCTCTACTACGGGCTCGGCAACCCGGACTACAATTACATCATCCGCACCGCTCCCTGCGAAAACCGTTATCTGCGCCACTACCATTGGTACCTGACGATCGTCCCCCGGCTGACGCGCGCGGCCGGTTTCGAGCTCGGTTCCGGCATGTACATCAACCCTACCATCCCGGAGATGAACGCCGAGTATCTGCGCGCCGTGCAGGTCCCGCTGGACGGGGCGGCGCACGATTAGCGGCGCGGGATGCATCTGCATGCCGCGCCTGGCCCCCCAAACATTCCGGCTCCCGCAGCCTGGCTCCTCCGCATTGCCAGCCCCCTTGCGCCGAGCGATCCGGGCGATGACCGAGGATCATCGCTCGGGAAGCGCGCGGCTGGCGCTGCGCGCCTGCCAGTTGCTGGGCCGCTGTCCGGCCGGTCCGGCATCCGATCCCTTGGCGCACGGCCGCCCGCTGGCGCAGGCGGTGGCGGCAGCGCAGCCGGCCATGGCGGCGGTCGGGAACGCCTGCCGCCGCTGGCTCCAGAGGGTGGAACGCGGCATGGCTCCGCAACAGGCCGCGCACCGCGTTGCGCAGGAACTGGCGCAGGCGCAGCGGGCCGCCGCCGGCCATGCCGCCAGGCTCATCCGCAGCGGGCAGGCGGTAGCGACCTGGTCGGCGAGTTTCACGGTGGAAACGGCGCTGCTACAAGCGCACCGGAGCGGGCGGCGGTTTCGCGTGCTGTGCGCGGAAGGCCGGCCCCGCTATGAAGGTCGGGCCTTGGCGCGGCGGCTCGCGGCCGGCGGCCTGTCCGTGGAGCTGTTCACCGATGCCGCACTCCTGGCGGCTATTCCGGATGCGAACCTGGCGCTGGTCGGCTGCGACGCCCTCTTCCCCCGGTATTTTGTCAATAAAACCGGCACCCACGCGCTGTGCCGCCTGGCGCGCGCCGCGCGCATTCCCGTCTGGGTCGTGGCGGACACATTCAAATTTCTGCCCGCCGCGGCCGGGCCGGCATTCCGCATCCGCGAAGAAAACCCCGCCGAGGTCTGGACGAAAAAGCCGGCGCGCCTCCGGGTGCGCAACTTCTATTTCGAACGGGTGCCGCTCGAAGCCTGCTCCGCTATCATCACCGAGCAGGGGCTGAGCACGCCAGGCCAATTGCGCCGGAGATTCCGCGCCGCCTTCGGCAATCCCGGGGCGGCGCTTGCGAGGATGGATTCATGCGATTGAAAAACGAAGTCGCCCTCATCACCGGAGCCAGCCGCGGGATCGGCCGCGCCATTGCGCTGCGCTTTGCGCGCGAAGGCGCGGCGGTGGTCCTTGCGGCCCGCAGCGCGGCGGGCATTGAAGCGGTCGAAGCCGAGGTCCGGGCGCTGGGCGCCGGCTCGCTGGGGATCGTTTGCGATGTCGGCGACGATGCGGCCGTGCGCCGCATGGTGGCCCGGGCCGAGGAGCGGTTCGGCCGGATTGACATCCTGGTCAACAACGCCGGCTATTTCTGCGCGCTGCATCCCATCGCCGCAATGCCCGACGCGGAGTGGGAGCGCACCCTGCGCGATAACCTGACCAGCGCCTTCTACGTCAGCCGCGCCGTCCTGCCGGGAATGATTGCCCGGCGGCACGGCTGCATCCTTATGATGTCCAGCCTGGGCGCCAAAGCGGCCTATCCTTTCGGGGCGCCCTATGCCGCGGCCAAAGCCGGACTGCTGGGACTGACCCGCGCGCTGGCGGCGGAAGGCGGGCCGTACGGAATTCGCGTGAATGCCCTCGCTCCGGGCGTGGTCGAAGGCACGGCGATGCATCACAAGGTCAACGCGGAACTGGCGCGCGTGGCGGGCGTGCGTCCGGAAGACCGCGTCCAAGGCGCGCGGGAGGCCGCCTTGCTCAAGCGGCTGCTGCAGCCGGAGGATGTCGCCGGGGCGGCGCTGTTCCTGGCTTGCCCCGATGCGGCTGCGATTACCGGCCAGACCCTCAACGTCGATGCCGGCATGCGG
>DATMAF010000045.1:0-3233 GCA_035560315.1 Terriglobia bacterium
GTCCGGCGGCCCCTGGCGGACGATCTCCGGCAGATGCTTCCAGATGGCGGTGTGTTCCGGTCCTTCCTGCAACAGCGCCACGGCGCGCAGGCTCTGCGGGTGGCTGGTGAGCAGCGTGCGGCCCTCGGGAGTCAGCGCAAAGACACGATCCGGCAGTTCCGCAAGCAGGCCGAGAGAGGCCATGGCCCGCAGCAGCCGGTAGCTCATGGCGGGATCGAGCGCCAGCTCTTGCGCGAGCGTACCGGCTGGCTTGGCTCCCGCTTCCAGAGCGTCAATCATGCCAAGCTTCACTCCGGCGTATAGAATGCGGCTCTTCCACCGCCCGAAGATTAAATCCGCCACGCGCGCTTGCGGGTTGTCCCTCATGACTTGGGGGGCTTGGCGTTCGACCTCCAGCGACGGTCGAGCTGCTCGATGGCGTCCAGGATCCCGGTGAACTGCTTCCCGAACGGGGTCAGCTTGTATTCGACATGCGGCGGCACCTCGGGATAAACCACCCGGTCGAGGATGCCGAATCGCACCAGCTTGCGCAGCCGTTCCGAGAGAACCTTGGCGGTCAAGCCGGGAACAGCGTGCCGCATACTGCCCGGGCGGCTGACCCCCTGGCGCGCCAGTTGCAGAACCCGCAGAGACCACTTGCATCCCACCACCTCTTCCACCATGCGGTTTACCGAAAGATCCGCGCCGCGCGACCCGGAAAATTTTTTCTTTTTCATTTCCATCAAATTGCACCAGAAAGTAAGTATGGCACCAGATGGTGCCTACTGGCGCAGCGCCAGCGTTTCTCTCTACCATGCTGCCGAGAGGAGTTCGGTTGCTGGCACGGTGGAAAGCTCAGCTTAGCGCAACAGGGCGACGCTTTCCATCGGGATAGCGGGACCGAGACGCCCTCAATTTTTCCCTTGGAGGGTTTCGATGAGTACTGCAACGATTCCCGGCTACACGTATGGGTCCGCAACCGTTCCCAAGGCTCCCATCGACCTGAAAGATCTCGAACTGCTCAAGAAGACCGTCCTGTTCACCGAAGACGACGCCAACTATCTCCGCCTCTCCCGCGACGTCTTGCAGGATCAGGTGGCGGCGGTGCTGGACGTCTGGTACGGATTTGTCGCCTCCAGCCCGCACCTCCTGCATTATTTCACCAACCAGAAGGACAACCAGCCGAATGCGGAATATCTCGCAGCGGTGCGGAAGCGGTTCGGGCAGTGGATCTTGGACACCGCCTCGGCCACCTTTGACCAGAAATGGCTCGACTACCAGTTTGAGATCGGGCGGCGGCATCACCGCTCCGGAAAAAATAAGACCGACCGTGTTCCCTCCGTCGAGCACATTCCCTTCCGCTACCTGGTTGCTTTGCTGTACCCCGTTACTTTTACCCTAAAACCTTTTCTTGCCAAGAAGGGACATTCCCAGCAGGAGGTCGAAAAAATGCATCAGGCATGGATCAAATCCGTTCTTATCCAAGTGATCTTATGGAGCTATCCGTATGTCAAAGAGGGAGATTTTTAAGCATTGGCGGAAGTTCTGCGCTTCCAAGGGGTAGCTTCAGTGGGTTGATTTCCCCAGCCAACTGCCGGATTACCTTCTGACCAGCCGTTCATGCTGGCAGTTGCCAGGTAGGACATTAATAATAAAGTACTTACTTTCAACAAGGCTGGCCCTTCAGTTGCTGGGAATCCAGATGAGGGATGGCGGGGAGGAGGTGTCCCATGCGCGGACGCTCACACCTTGCACCAACAGTTCCCGTGCGAGCTGGCTTGGGTGTTTCTTTTATTCAATGGATGGCTTTCATCTCCGCCGGGCTCTTGCTGGGGACGATCTTTGCGATGGAGTTGGCTGGCCAGAGAAGCTTCCAGCCCACAGTTCCATACGTGTTTTCCTGGAGCCAGTTTGACTCTCCGGAGCCGCCCCTTGCTTCTGGGGAAGTCATTGCCCGGGGCAGGGCATTGTATGCGTTCCACTGCTCGTTCTGCCATGGAATGGAGGGGCGGGGCGATGGCTGGCGGGCGGCGTTCCTGTATCCCAAGCCACGGAATTTCACCCGCGGCATCTTCCGCTTCAAGACCGTGGAAAGCGGTCAACTCCCCACCGACCACGATCTGTTCCGCACCATTTCGGTTGGTTTGCAGAATACCGCCATGCCGGCCTGGGGTTATTACCTTACGGAAACAGGCCGCTGGGCGCTGGTGGCCTACCTCAAGACTTTTTCGCCGTACTTTCAGGAGGAGCCCCCCGGGGAACCGATCGTGCTCGGGGCGGCGCCAGAGATCACCGAGCAGCGGGTGAAGCGAGGGGAGCGTTTGTATGCCACGGTGGGCTGCGCCGACTGCCATGGTCCGCAGGGCTACGGCGACGGCTTCGCGGCAGCGGGCATGGAAGACTCTTTCGGCGTCCCGATTGCGCCCCGCAATTTCCATCTTGCGGGGGAGTTTAAGCGGGGGCGCACGCTGCGCGACATCGCCCTGACCATCCACACCGGCAACGACGGCACTCCCATGCCCTCCTTCCATCGCGCGCTGGACAGCGAGCAGGTGTGGGATTTGGCCAGCTTCCTCATGAGCTTGCCGGTTGAGACGCCGGTCTTGCAGCGGCCCGGCTGCCCGATGAGGAGAACCGCGCTGCCGATGCGCCCGCCGGCCTCTGACCAGGGAGGGAATCGCGCGGTTGCGGACGCCGCTAGGCCGGCAGGCCGGTGATGCGAATGCCCGCGTGGGCCACCTTATAACGGCGGTTGATGGAGATGAGCAGCGCCGTAATCGACTCGACAATGCGCGCCATCTCGAGCGGGCCGGCATCCACGGGCCGCAAACCGGTCAGCGCTTGTACGAGCGGAAACAGACGCTGCTTGGCGGCGGAGTCGTCGCCGCAAATCAGCACGTCGCCCTCCAGCGGCTGGCTGAGGTCTTGCAAGATGTCCGCCGCCAGGTTGTGAAAGGCCGCCACCACGGGCGTGCCTGGCAGTACCAGCGCGCGGGCCTGCTCCGCCGCCGAACCTTCCCAGACCCCTAGCAGCCGCGTCGGCTTGCCGCCCACCGTCGCCGCCAGCGGCACCGTGGCGTCCACCAGCACGGCGCTGCGGAGCGATTCCCGAATGCTCTTGAGAATGCCGGCCTGCGCCGGGAAGGGCACGCTCAGCACCACCACGGATGCTTTGGCCGCCGCCTCCGCGTTCTCATAGCCTTCCACGGAACCGTTGGCGGCCGTGGCCTCCTTCACTTTGGCGGCGGCCTGGC
>DATMAF010000046.1:0-3646 GCA_035560315.1 Terriglobia bacterium
CGCTGCTGACGAATCGCCGGGATCTGGCCGCTGCCGCTCGCCGGTTCCGCGATGGGGGCCGCCGCGAGGGGGCGCACGTCGCCTATTCGGAGGGGATCAACAGCCGCTTGGACGAGTTGCAGGCTGCCCTGCTGCGGGTCAGCCTGCGCCACTTGCGGAGATGGAACCGGCAGCGGGCGGCGCTCGCCGCCCGCTATGACCGCTGGCTGGAGGGGTTGCCGCCCGAGACCGTGCAGCGGCTGCCCCGCAACAGCTGGGGCAACTCCGCCAACCACCTCTACGTGATTCGCGCCTCACGGCGGGATGCGTTGCGCAACTATCTGTTGCGTCAGGGAATCGAAACCGCCATTCACTATGCTCCGCCGCTCCACCTGCAACCCGGATTCGGCTGGCTGGGCTACCGGAAAGGCGATTTCCCGCATGCCGAGCGCGCCGCGCGCGAAATCCTCTCGCTGCCGCTGCATCCCCTTCTGACGCGTCGGCAAGCCGACCGGATTGCGGCGCACATTCTCCGGTTCTACCAACGCCGATGACGATTCCAGGGATGACGCCGGAGGAGTTGCATAACATCTATGCCGCCGAGGAGAGCTTCTGGTGGTACCAGGGAATGCGCGCCATTACGCACGCTGTTCTCGATCGGGAGCCCGCGATTCGAGCCGGAACGGGGCTGGACGCCGGATGCGGCACCGGTTATAACGCTGTGGAGATGGCGAACCGATTCGGCTGCAAAATGTATGGGCTGGACTTAGAACGGCTGGCCTTGGGATACGCCCGGCGGCGGGGGCTTGCGCGCGCGGTGCAGGGCTCCATCCTGGAACTCCCTTTTGCCGCGGAATCGTTTGACCTGCTGACCAGTTTTGACGTTTTGCCCCACCTGGCGCGCGGGCAAGAGGCGATTGCGCTGGCCGAATTTTCCCGTGTGCTGCGTCCCGGCGGATGGCTGCTCTTGCGAGTCGCGGCCTTCGATCTGTTGCGCAGCCGCCATTCCCAGTTCGTCAGCGAGCGGCAGCGATTCCGCGCCGGAACCTTGCTGCGGAGCCTCCGGCAGGCCTCGCTTGCGCCTGTCCACTGGACCTACGCCAACAGTTTGCTCTCCCCGGTGGCATTCTTCAAGTTTCGGGTGTGGGAGCCATTGCGGGGCGCTCCGCCGGCCTCTGGAGTGGCCGCCGCGCTTCCGGCATGGCTGAACCGGTCACTACGGTGGATTCTGCGATGTGAAGCCCGCTATATCCGGCGCGGCTGGAGATTTGTTTTTGGACAATCGTTGCTGGTTCTGGCGCGGAAACAACCGTTCCGGCACAAGGCCGGACCGGGCAGCGCCGGATTGTAAGCACTGGGGGAACGGATGGGGCGAGTGTGGGTTTCCGAGAGGAGCACAGAGATTTACCGCTTCAGCCCCTGGGTGCTCTTTCTGGCGCCGCTGGTCTCCCTGATTCTGCAAACATTCTTGAAGCTCTACCTGGACACCCAACTGCTGGACCTGCCGTTGCTGGTGGTGATCTATTTCGGGCTGGCGCGGCGAAGTCCGGTGGAAGGTATCCTGGGCGGGGCGGTGATGGGACTGGCGCAGGATGCCCTGAGCCGCGGCCCCATCGGCTTGCTGGGAAGCGCCAAAACAGTTATCGGATATGTTACGAGCTTTATCAGCCTGCGGGTGGCCACCGAACACCGCTTCGTTCGCCTGATAACGCTATTTGTTCTCTATTATTTACACTTCTTCCTGCTCTACTTCTTTGGGACCCTGATGCTGGGCCTGCCGCTGGCGTTGGAATGGTCCAGCCGCTTTGCTGCCGCGCTTGTAAACACACTAGTAGGTATGGTACTCTTCGAGGTGCTGGACCGGTTTCGCAAATCGGCCTAGAGCGATCCGAAACCCGGCCTGTGAAATTCCTACAACCTGCTGAATAAGAAAGCATTACGATGCCGCCTGCGGATTGGGAGCCTCGCTTGAATGTAAATCGGCTCGGTCTGTTGCAGTGGGCGGTGGTGGCGGCGTTTCTGATTTTGCTCAGCGGCTTCTGGCGCTTGCAAATTCTGCGTCCAGACTATTACAAGCGGCTGGCGGAGCAGAACTATCTCAAGAATCTTCCCATCCCCGCGCCGCGCGGACGCATCCTGGATCGCGAAGGCCGTGTGCTGGTGGATAACTTCCCCTCGTTCAGCATCATCGGCCAGTGGGACTATCGCGAGCAACTGAAGGAACATCTGGAGGCGATTGCGCAGGGATTCAACCTGGATGTGCAGGTTCTGCGAGCGCGCCTGGAAAACGCCGAGAGGCGTTCCCCCTATGCTCCCATCGTCCTGCGCGAGAATGCTACCCGCCAGGAAATTGCTTTTGTCGAGTCGCACCGCCGGGAGTTTCCCGAACTGGATTTAATCACGGTTCCCCGGCGGCTGTATTTGGCCGACGGGTTCGCCGCCCACATGATTGGTTATGTCGGGGAGGTCTCGGAGAACGATCTGGATCAGCCGGAGTGGGCGTTGCTGCGGCCGGGGGCGCTGGTGGGCAAGTCCGGCCTGGAGCGGCAGTATGACGGCATCCTCCGCGGGCGGGATGGCTCCCGCCGGGTGGTGGTGGACAGTCTCGGGCGGGAGGCCGCCGTTTTGGATGAGGTGCTGCCCACGCCGGGGCAGGATCTGCGGCTCACGGTGGATGCCGATTTGCAAGCCGTCGCCGAGGCGGGTTTCCAGCAGGACCAGGGCGCTCTGGTGGCGCTCGATCCGCGCACGGGCGAGGTGCTGGCTCTGGTCAGCCGTCCGGCGTTTGACCCCAACCATTTTGCCCAGGGCATCTCCCGTCAGGAGTGGGCGAGTCTGGTGAGCGATCCCAGCCATCCCCTGCTCAATCGCGCCATCCAGGCGCAACTGGCCCCCGGCTCGGTTTACAAAGTGTTGATGGCGGCCGCGGCCCTGGAGGCCGGCACGGTGGACAACGCCACGTCATATTACTGCCCCGGCAGCGCCAATTTCTACGGGCGGAATTTCAAGTGCTGGGAATCGCGCGGACACGGCCGCGTCGGTCTGCATGCGGCGCTGGTGCGCTCCTGCGATGTTTTCTTTTACAACCTGGGAAAAGAGCTCGGCATCGAGCGCATGGCGGATTATTCCTGGCGCTTCGGGCTGGGGCACCCGACGGGCATTGACCTGCCCAATGAAGCTGCCGGAACGCTGCCCTCCCCCGAATGGAAGGAGCGCATGTTCCGGGAGCGTTGGTTTGCCGGAGAAACGATCTCCGTCGCCATCGGCCAGGGAGCCCTGACCGTCACTCCCTTGCAGGTGGCCTATAGCGTGGGAGGGATTGCCTCCGGCGGCAATTTCCTGAGGCCGCGGCTGGTGCAGCCGGCGCCGTCCGTTCCCGTGGGGGGAAATTCCTCCGCGGCGCCGTTGCGTCGGGTGGCTCTGAGCGAGGAGACCGTGGCGATGGTTACGGACGCCCTCTACGGCGTCGTGAATGAAGGCGGCGGCACGGGCGTGCGGGCCCGCGTGGCCGGTCTCGATATCGGCGGCAAGACCGGCACGGCGCAGGTGGTGAGCAATCAACTGGCGCGCAGCGGCGGCGCCGGCCTCAATACCCTGGACAACGCCTGGTTTGTGGGCTTGGCTCCGCGGCGGAACCCCGAGATTGTGGTGGCGGTTTTGTATCAAA
>DATMAF010000047.1:0-12940 GCA_035560315.1 Terriglobia bacterium
TCCGGGGAAAGGGGAAAACTTTTCACCGCCCGTGGCGTTGCCGGGAGGGTTTTGTAGGTTTTGTAGGTAGGGTTCCGGGCATACACAAAAACTTTCGATATACCCGGCCGGTTGGGTGCCGGAGGCGAACTGCCAGAGACAGCCTCTCCGAGAACTCTCCGACTTCTCTCCGAGAACGCGCGCCGAAGGGTTACAATCCAATCCAAAATCGAAGGGGCTAACTGTTTGAGTTCTTTGGTTGTGCTTGTCAGGAGTTGGCGGGTGTGGTGAGCTATTTTGCGTTAGGAAACCGCTGCTCTGTCCTGCTGAGCTACAGGCCCCCGGGGTCAGTCGCTCGGATTACAACGAGCATACACGTCCGATCGGATTCTTGTCCAACCTGTCCAACAACCGTACTGCGGCAAGCAAAGCCTCCGCTTGATCATCGATGCCTCCTCAGCGTGTTCCCTGCGTCCCAATGCGGAGAAGAGTTCACGCCAGCCCCTGCGGTGTGCGCTGGCTCTCTGGGCGCCCTGGAATCCGGCGCGTGTCCGCAACTCGTCTCGTATTCTCCGCGGCACCGCGGCAAGGTGGTCAGGACATTTGCACCAATTGGCTTAACAGTTCGGCAATCACAGCGGGATGCTCCACGAACGTCAGATGGCGGGCCTTGGGGATGATCTTCAGTATCGCCCCCGCTATGCCGCTCTCCAGGACGCGCGCCATTTCCGGCGGCGTCGCGTAATCTTCCTCCCCGACCACGATGACCGTGGGACATCGGATCCCGGCCAGCCGGGCCCGCAAATCAAAATCTCCCAGCATGCGGCAGCTCGCGGCAAAGCTCGCCACGTCATTGGCCAGAAAGATGGCGCGGCAGCGGGCCACTGCTTCGGGGTTTTTCTGGCGGAATTCATCCGAGAACCAGCGGCTGAGCTGAAATTCGATCAAGCTGGGAAGGCCCTTTTCCTCCGCCTCGCGGGCTCTCCATTCCCAGCGCTCTTTTGCCTCCGGACCGTACCAAGCGGTTGTATCAATGAGGCCCAGGCCCTGGACCCGCCCCGGATAAAGAATAGCGCACTGCAACGCCACGCTGCCACCCAACGAAGCGCCCGCCACATAGGCGCTGGACCAACCAACGTGGGTCAACAGATCGTTCAGGTCGTTGGCGAACTGCTCCAGCCGGTAGGGACCGGGGGGCTTGGCCGACAGACCATGCCCGCGGCAATCATAGGTCAGCACGCAGGCTTGCGGGACCAGGCGCTCGACCACTCCCTCCCAGACCGCTTCACTCATTCCGAGCGAGTGCACCAGCACAATCCGCGGCAAGCCCAGCCGTCCTTTGCCATGCAGCGTGTAATGAAGGGCGGCGCCGTCCCGCGCGATCGCCCTTCCAGACTCTTGTTGGTGCGTCATGTGGACGGAATGCGAAACGATGCTGTTCGGATGCTCTCCAGTCTGCGAAGAGGAGAAAATTATAACACACGCTTTCCCAAAATCGTCGTTCCGGCGTTTGCCAGCGGGCGCCGCGCCCCTGCTTCCTGGAAAGCCGCAAACGTCTTGCGGGAACGAGGCGCTCCCAGGTGCCTCATTCGGGCAGCGGCTTGCCGCGCGTTTCGGGAAAGAACGGAGCGGCCACCAGGCCCAGAAGGTAAATCATGCTGACGATGACGGCCGCCTTGCCGTAGTTGCCGAAGTAGGTAATGAGGGTGCCTGCAATCAGCGGCCCGAACAACGCAATGAAGCGCGGCGCATTAAAGCAAAAACTGACGGCTGTCGCCCGGACGCGGGTGGGGTAAACTTCCGGCAGTCAGGTCGAGCACCAGGTGAACTGGCCGATTGTAAAGAAGGCGTTGATTGCGCAAACCACCAGCAACAACGACAGGTTCTGAGTCCACACAAAGAGGACCGGAGTCATGAGCAGCGACAGGGCGTACCACGTCATGGTAGCGGCGCGGCGACCCAGCGCGTCGGCAAAAAAGCCCAGCGAGATGCAGCCGACAATACCCCCCAGGTTATAGGCCATGCCGGCGGGGCTGGCCCAGCGCTGCGCGGGCAGACCTTGCTGTCCAGCGACCGAAGCGATATAGGGAGGGACCCAGGTGGAAATGCCCCACCAGGCCAGGGTGGTGGTGGTCGCCATTGCCAGCGCCGTGAGGGTCAGCCGGCGCGTCTTGGGGTCAGCGAAAACGTCCACCAACGTAAAACGCGCCAGTTGCTGCTCGGCAGCGCCCAGCCTCTGGCCGCGCTTCAGGGCCGCGGCGGCTTCCCGCCGGCGATGACAAGAACAAAAAGCCCGCTGCGCCGACGGCGGAGCAGCGGGCCAGGAACGGTTTGAAAAAAACGACGAACGGCTCAAGCGCGCGCGGATTGAAGCGCCGCCCGCACCCGCTGGTCGCGGAAGGGAACGCGCCGGAGGCGCACCCCGGTGGCGTCAAAGATGGCGTTGGCGACCGCCGCGACCGTGGGCTTGATGGCCGCCTCCCCCGCCCCGTAGTGCGGCAGATCGGGACGGTTGGGATTGGGATCTCCGTTCACCAGCACCACGTCAATTCGCTCCGGGCAATCCGAGTGCCGCAGGGTTGGGTGCGTGATCCAATCCACGCTGGTAACCTTTTCGTTGTCGAACTGCACTTCTTCGTACAGAGCGCGGCTCAGTCCGTGCAACAGGTTGCCTTCGATCGTGCGGCGAAGCGCCTCCGGGTTGACGGCCAACCCGCAGTCATGGGCGCAGACCAGCCGTTTCACCCAGACGTGCCCGGTGTCGCGGTTGACCTCCACCTCGGCAATCTCGGCCACCACGGTGAACCGGCGGTAGCAATAGGCGATGCCCCGGCCGGTGAGGATGGTCCCGGCAGCGCGCGGCTTCGGCGATGGGCGCCGATCCCAGCCATAGGCCTCGGCGGCCGCCTTGATGACGGCAATGGAGCGGGCGCGGGTAAACCGCTCGTCATCCTCGCTGCTGGCCTCGAGCAGGCGCAGGCGGAACTCCACCGGATCGGCATTGGCGGCCGCCGCCAGCTCATCGATGAAGGATTCCCCGGCGAAGGTCGTCTGAGGACCGTTGGGATCGCGCAGGTTCCCGGTGCGCAACGGGGATTCCCACACCAGCGGCATCGAGACCACTTCCGTCACCGTGCGCCGGTTCGGGATGTAATACATCTCGGAAGGACCGGAAGCCCCGCCCGGCTCCGGCTGGGCCGGCCGGCGGCCCATCAACTGCGCGATCAGGACCGTATCCGGCTCGTTATATCCAATGTGTCCATAGTCCGCAGTGCGGGCGTGATACTCCAGAGCAATCAGATTGCCCTGGGCGTCCAACCCGCCCCGCAGGTTGAAGGTAAAGGCGGGCCCCTTCACATCCCAAGCCGTCTCCTCGTGGCGCATCCACTGCATGCGCACCGGCCGGCCAATTTCCTTGGCCAGATAGGCGGCCTCAAAACCGGCGTCATCGGCCGCGGTCCGTCCGTAAAGCTGCGGCCCCTCCTGCCAGATCACCCGCACGCGGTCCCGCGCCATCCCCAGGAAGGCCGCCACTCCGGTTCTCAGCCCGTACGCCTTCATGTCGTTTGACCAGATGGTCATCTGGCCGTCGGAGGGATCCGCCATGGCATGGGCCGGCCCCAGCGCCGTGTGTCCCTGGAACGGATAATCGTAGGCAGCTTCGATCACCTTGGCGGCCTTGGCCATCGCCCCGTCGGGGTCGCCAACTAATTCCTGCGGCTGGCCGCTTCTGGCCCGGACCACGGAAGTCGGCTTGGCGTTCCGCATATAGCGAAACAGGTCTTCCGAACCCGGGAAAGCCGCGGCGGCGGGCTTCTGCCACTGGACCTTGAGCTGGCGCGCTGCCCGGATGGCCTGTTCCTCGCGCTCACAGACCACCGCGACGTAATTGCCCTTGCTCACCACCTTGATGAATCCCGGAAGGTGGCGCACAGACGATTCGTCGATGCTGACAAGCTTGGCGCCCGCCCACGGCGGCCGCACATTGCGGGCGTGGACCATGCCGGGCGCTTTGGCGTCCACCGCCCAGTGGAGCGAGCCGTCGACTTTCGGGGGAATGTCGTAGCGCTGCGGCGACTGGCCGACGATCTTGAGCTCCTGCACCGGCTTGATCGGGGCTTTTCCGGTGGTGGCGTTGATATTGTTGCCGGTCAGGGTCACGTTGAAGCGCTTCCCGCCGATCAACTCTCCGTAGGTGACGTTCCGGGAGGGATCCGCTTTCACGGTAATCACCCCGCCGCTGACCGCCAGTTGATCGACCGGCACGCCAAACCGCTGGGAAGCCATTTCCAGCAGCACGCGCCGGGCTTCCGCCGCCACGCGGCGCATGGGCCAGCCGTCGGTTTCCAGGGCATCAGAACCGCCCGAGCCACCCTGATCCACCGTGATGTCGGTGGCGCCCATGATAAGGCTGGTCTTCTCAAAGGGGATGTCCAGCTCATCGGACATGATCTGTCGGAAAGCGGTGCCGGTGCCCTGGCCGCCATCGGTCTTTCCCACATAGAAGGTGGCCGTGTTGTCCTGGTGAATGACGATCCAGGAATCCAGTTGCCGGAAATCCGGATCGGGATACGGGCCGGCCGGCGGACTGGCCGCCGCGGCCTGGGCGCCGGCCGCAGGGGCAAGCAACAAGGAGTGGCCCATCGCTGCGGCGCTGAAGCTGACCACCAGAAAACCGGATTTCTTCAGGAAATCCCGGCGGGAGGCGTCAGGTTGCCTTTCCAACACTTCTTCGACCTGCTGGGGAACCTTGGTGAAGTTTGTCATGCGACCACCTCCCGGTCCGCGGCCTCCCGCGCCGCGGCCATCAACTGGGCCGCTCGTTTGATGGCGGCCTGGATGCGGTAATAGGTCATGCAGCGGCAGAGCGTCCCGTCCATCCCCTTGCGGATTTCCGCATCGCTGGGATTGGGATTTCGGTCCAGCAGCGCTTTGGCGGTCATGATTTGCCCGTTCTGGCAGAAGCCGCACTGCGGCACCTGCTCCTCGATCCAAGCCTGCTGCACGGGATGCAGCTTGCCGTTCTGCGCCAGACCCTCCAAGGTCGTGATTTCCGCTCCCTGGGCCGAGGAAACCGGCGTGACGCAGGAGCGCACCGCCGCCCCCCGGAGGATGACGGTGCAGGAGCCGCATTGTCCCAGCCCGCAACCAAACCGCGGGCCTCGCAAGCCCAGGTCGTTGCGCAATACATAGAGCAACGGAGTCCCCGGATCAATCTCCAGGGCGTGCCTTTTGCCGTTGACTTGCAGTGTGATTTGGCTCATTCTCCACTCTCCTTACGCAGCGGGCGGGGTAGCCGGCGTCCCTCCGCCGGAAACCGAACTGGGGCGGTGTGCTGCACGGCGCAGGAAATCGAGACAGCCCGCCGCCGCTGGCGCAGTTCCTGTGAGGCAACGCCAACGTTATACTCCGAAAATCCCACCCATTCAAGGCCGATCGCGTCAGCGGGCGGCAGGCAGACGATCCAGCCGCCCAAACCAGTCCGGGATCAGGCGGATCTCTTTGGTGGCGTCTTCCTGCTCGCCGCGGCGAATCAACAAAAAGCGGCTCCCGTCGGGAGCGATGTCGATCCTGGTTCGCCAGCTGGCGGCAGCGCTCAGGAAGGTGCCTCCGAACAGCGGCCGGGGTTCCCCGAATTCGGCTCCGCCTCCGGCGGGGATAGCCACCGCCATCAGTTGCCGGTCGTTGTTCCAGAAGAACAATTCTCTCCCGTTGCGGGACCACAGCGGCTCGATGCCCCCGTCGAGAGAGACCTTCCGGGGCTGGGGCGAACCCGGAAAGGGGCTGACATAAACCTCCGCCTGGCCGGACTGGTTGCTGAGGTAAGCGAGCCTGTTGCCGTCCGGCGAAAAGACCGGGCAGCACTCCCGATGCCTGGTTTGCAGATAGGGACGGGCCTGCTCGGGTCTGCCCGCCGGCTGGATCCAAATGTCCATGCCGGTCTCGGGATGATTCACAGTGAAGGCCAGGGTCTGGCCGTCGGGCGACCAGGAGAAGGAATGCTCCACCGGATGGCTGCTGCGGGTGAGTTGCTCAGCCGGCCCGGCCCCATCGGCGCGTTGCCAAAACAGGTTGGGAACCCCGGCGCGGCTGGAGAAAAACGTTACGCGGGAACCATCCGGCGTCCACCAGGGGAACTCCGCCCCGCCGCGCGTCAACTGCCGCAGCGATCCGCCGGCCAAATCGTAGAGCCAGATGTCAATCGTCGGCCAGTCGATCTGAATGGCTAGCGTGCGGCCGTCCGGGGAGAGGCGGAAATAGCCATACCGCCGTTGCGGAGCGTTGAGATCCTGTTCCGTTCCTGCCCGATCCACCCACACCAGCTTGCGGTCGCCTCCCAGAATGCCGCCGGGAACGTAGGCCAGAGCGCCGCTCGATGAGAAGCTGTAGTGCGCGGTCCCGGAGCTTGACTCCATCACGTTCTCCACGATTGCGCGGGCGGGTCCGGAGACCGAAAGCGTCTGGAGATCAAAGGGCGCCGCCATGAGGACGCCGCCCTGCACATAGGCCAGCCATCCGGTGGGAACGTACCGCGCGGCGGTGGCTTTCTCCACCAGGATTCGCCGCTCGCCGGTTTCCAGATTCCGCAAAACGATCTGGCCGTCGTTCCAGCCCTGGCTGGTGGTGCTGGTATAGAGCACGGCCGCACCGCCGGGAAGAACATCGGGCCAGGAGTGGCTGTACTCTCCCGGGGAAAGCTGGGTCAGAAGCTCCGGCTGGCCGCCGGAATCGGGGATGCGCCACAGCCCTCCCTGCTCATAGATGATGGCGCCCTCGGCGGTCCAGACGGCGCTGGATCCGGGGCACGCCTCGCACAGGGTTACGGCAGGACCGCCTTCCAGGGGCAGCTTCAGCAGCTTGCCTTCCGCAAAAAAACCTACCCACTTCCCATCCGGCGAAAAGAAGGGGGCGGAACCTGGCTGGCCATGGCCGAGCGGCGCAGCCTGACCGCTATTCACAGACAGCCGATACAACTGCCCGGAGGCGCCGGCGGAAAACACGACCGAGGTTCCGTCCGGCGAAAGGGCCATCACTGGCGAGTTCCGGATGGTGAGCCAGTGTTCCGGCAGCAGCTTCAATACCCTGCCGGGCGGCTGCTCCAGAGCCTCGGAGGCTGTCCGGCGGGACGTTCCGCCGCAGCCCGCTGCCGCAAGCAGGCTTCCCATCGCAAGGGAGAAAATACTTCGGGACACCCTCCGGCGCTCCATCCGCATGGCCGAGTCCTCCTGGCCGCAGCGCGGCAAGCCCGGTCAGCCTAGGCGGAGAAGCCACCCGGCTGTCCCGCACAGCGCGGCGGCGCAAGCCAGTGTACTGCCGAAACCGGCCGGGAAATGAACAAATTTCGGCCTCCCGAAGAACGCCCGGGAGCAGCGCTTCGCGGAATGCCTCAGGCGAAGCAATCGGAGGAAGCGCTGCTCCCTCAACCTCTACAGGCCACCACAGAATGCGCATTGAGGGCGGCCGAAACCATCAGGCGTCCACCAGAACCCGGAAGCCGCCATAGACCATGCGCTTACAATCAAATGGCAATTTGTTGGGGTCCGTGCAGGCGAGACGCGGGTCCTTCATCACTTGGGCGTTGACGCGGTCCCGGTGCGCGCGGGATTTGAAAACAATGTAGGCCAAGACCACCGTCTCGCCGGGCTTGAGCTTTAGAAAGCGCGTAAAGGGCAGCGTCCACTCCGTTTTCTTGAGGTCGTCCCCAATGCATTCCTTGTAATCCAGCGCCCCGTGTTCCCGCCAGATTTTTCCAGCCGTTTGCGCCATGCGGCGGTAGGCGTTCACGTTCTTTTTTGGCAGGGGCAATACAAATCCATCGACATAGCGAGCCATGGTCAGCTCTCCTTTCTCCTTGGGTTCTGAAGGTTCTGGCGAGGCCGTGCGCTTTCCGGCAGCGCCGCGCAGCTTCTGGCGCCCAGAGCGGCGGCCTCTGTCCGCCGGGCGGGAGCTGTCTTCAGGCGGGCGGTGGTTCGCAGTTCACCATCCAGGGAATGCCAAACCGGTCGACGCACATCCCAAAGCGCTCCGCCCAGAAGGTCTTCTCCAGCGGCATCTGCACGGTGCCGTTTTCAGCGAGAGCTTGGAAGATCCGTTCCGCCTCTTTCGGACTCTTAAGATTCAGCGTGACCGAGAAGCCCCGGGGTGGCTCGTACCGGTCGGGCGGACAGTCCGAGGCCATCAGGACCTGGTCGCCGATCTCCAGGCGCGCGTGCAGGATTTTGGCGCGCCACTCCGGCGGCACATGCTGCTCGGCGGGCGTGCCCTGATGCGGCATCAAGGCCGCGATCTTTCCGCCCAGGAGGGCGGCATAAAATTGGAAGGCTTCCTCGCATTGTCCTTTGAACAACAGATACGGATTCAGTTGCATAGAGTGCTCCTGTCGTTGCGGTGAAAACCAGCGCTCTGCCAGCGGCCCGCCAAAAGCATGGCTCACTTCTGATCCGCCATGCCGATCCTGCGGAGCCGCTCCATCGTTTCGCTGGGGCTGAGGTCCTCGAGCTCGAACCGTTGCCGGACCCCGATCTCGCCGCCGCTCAGATGGTCCCAGAGGGCGTCGATCTCCTGCTGCGTCTCGCAGTTCACTTGCAGCGAAACAGCCTTCGTAAATTGGAACTGTGGCCCTCCCTTCCAGGCGATGAATGGCTGGCCCTCCAGCCGGAACAATGGTCATCACCGAGCCTGCGGCCAGCCGGAGACCCGCGCCCCCGCTTGGTCATAGCGCGCGACGCACGGAACATTGGAGTCCTTGCAAGCGGAACGGTAGAAATGCACGGCTTCTTCCGCCTGGCTGTCGAAGCACCGGACGGGCGTGATCTTCCGCATCTCGTCTTACTCTTTCCGCGAGCGCCGGTATTGGCTGGCGCGGACCATGGCCGTCAAATCGGCGGCCGGGCGAATCTCAAACGGTCCCGCCTTGACGCCGGGGTGCTTCGACATCAGTTGAATGGCGTGGTGCAGATCCCGGGCTTCCAGCACCAGAATGCCGCCGATCTGCTCCCGGGTTTCGGCGTAGGGGCCGTCGGTGACGACCACCGTGCCGTTTTGAAACCGCACGGTGGCGGCGCTGTGAGCGCCTTGCAGAGCCTCCCCGCCGGCGAAATGGCCGTTTTTGCGCAGCACTTCGTCGTAGGCGAAGCATTCATCCATAAAGGCGTTCCGCTCGCTTTCCGAAACGGTCTCCCATTGCTTTTCATAGTGGTATCCGAGGCAAATGAATTTCATGTTTCCTCTCCTGCCGGGCGCACCGGATGTCTTCAGCTTTTGGCCGCCGCCGTCGGCGGCCGCATCTGCTGCATGAACTGGCGCATGGCCGCCACATGGCCGGGCGAGCGGCGCTCGATCCATGCTTCGTAGCGGGTGGCCGCCGCTTCCAGGTGCGCGAGAAACTGCTTGTACACCCATTTTTCGCGGGCTTCCGGAACAATCGGTTTGACCAGTTCCCAAACCCCGAAGAACTCGCCGCTGGTCTCAAAGAACAGGTCTTCGTGCAGCAGGCCGTAGTTGAGCAAAGCGCAAGCTTGCTCCCAATAGCCCAACACCATGCCCGAAAACGCCCCACCCTCCGTGCCGGGCGCGGCGATGCGCATAACGTCTTCCATGTTTTGGACGCGGTAGTTCTGGAAAAACCAGTCGCGCGCCTGACGCAGCCGGGCTTCCCGCCGCATATCATAAACTTGCAGATGAAGCTGGGCTTGCTCCTGAGTTGGTTTCGTCGCCATGGTTTGTCTGTCTCCTTGAAGCATAGGATTGTTGCTGTTGCGTAAACGATGGCCGGCTGATAACGCCTAGCGCTCCGGGAGGCCCGGAATTTCCATCACCGGCCGGACTTCGATCGTGCCGATGCGGGCGATGGGAATCCGGGACGCAATGTCGATGGCCTCGTCGAGGTCCTGCGCTTCAATCAGGTAATAGCCGCCAAGCTGCTCGCGGGTCTCCGCGAAGGGCCCGTCGGTGACCAGCCGCTGGTTGCCGCGCATGCGGACGCTGGTGGCCGAGGAGGTCGGATATAACGGTCCGGCAGCCAGATAGTGCCCGCTGGCGTGCAAGTCCCGAGCCAGTTGCGCCGACTCCACGTAGCATTCCTGTCGTTGGGCTTCGCTCAGGGCCTGTTCCTCCAGATAAACCAACAACATATAGCGCATGGGGTGCCTCCAACAGTAAGTCGAACAGGGAGCGGGAAAATCGACAAGCGGTCGGAAAAAATCTTACAATCGGGCCATGACTGCGGACGTGGCCGCCGCCGTGGAATCCCTTTATCGCTCCGATTGGGGGCGCATCGTGGCCACCTTGATCGGCCTCCTCGGGGACTTTGACTTGGCTGAAGAGTCCGCCCAGGAAGCCTTTGCCGCCGCCGTGGACCAGTGGCAAGCTGGCGGCCTCCCCGAACGGCCGCGGGCCTGGATAATCCAGACCGCTCGCCACAAAGCCATCGACCGGTTGCGGCGCCAGAGGCGTTTCGGAGAAAAAATGATCGCCTACGCGGAGCGGAATCCGGCGGTCGAAGAACCCCAATACGATACCGATGAGATTCCCGACGATCGCCTGCGGCTGATCTTCACCTGCTGCCATCCGGCGCTGGCGCCGGAGGCGCAGGTGGCGCTGACTCTCCGCACCCTGTGCGGGCTGGAAACCGACGAGATCGCCCGCGCCTTTCTGGTTCCGGTCCCCACCATGGCGCAGCGGCTGGTGCGCGCCAAGCGCAAGATTCGCGACGCCCGCATTCCCTATGTGGTGCCCGGAACGCAACAGATGGGGGAACGGCTCGATTCGGTGCTGACGGTGATCTACCTGATCTTCAACGAAGGCTATGCGGCAACTCGCGGAGGGCCGCTGATCCGGGCCGAGTTGTGCACCGAAGCCATCCGCTTGGGACGGCTGCTGAAGGCGCTGCTCGAGCCGGACCCGCCGCCGGAAGCCGTCGCCTTGCTGGCACTCATGCTCTTGCACGACGCCCGGCGCGACGCCCGCCTCGATGAGTTCGGAGACTTGGTGGTGCTGGAGGAGCAGGACCGCAGCCGGTGGGATCACCGGCAGATCGCCGAGGCCCTGCCTCTGGTCCAAGAGAGCCTGCGCGGCCCGGCCGGCCCCTTTGCGCTGCAAGCAGCCATCGCCGCGGTGCACTGCCGGGCAGCGCGGGCGGAAGAAACAGATTGGCGCCGCATCGTCTTGTTGTATAACGCCCTCGAACGGGTGCAGCCTTCCCCCGTCGTTTCCCTGAACCGCGCGGTGGCGGTGGCCATGGCCGAGGGTCCGCAAGCGGGGCTGGCCTTGATTGATTCCCTGGCCGCCAGCAAGCAGTTGAATGGCTATCATCTGCTGCACGCCGCGCGCGCCGACCTGCTGCGGCGGGCCGGTTTCCGCCAGCAAGCGGCGGAAAGTTATCGGAAAGCCCTGGCTCTGGCTGCCAACGAAAGCGAAATCCGCTACCTCACCCGGCGGCTCCACCAGATGGAGCAGACCCCACCCGATACTGCTAACGCCTCCCCACCAACCGGCCGATAAGGTTGTTGGAGTGTGCTGGAACGATAACTGGCTTGAATAGCTAAGGTTAACAATACCCCGCCGGAATCGCGCCAGAGGCTTTCCCGGCTGAACCAGGAACGGCACGGTGCCGAGCCCTGCCGGCGCTTCTGGGCGTGGTAGTCAGCCGGTTGCTTTGTTATAGTTCTGGCGGATGCAGCCGGGCAACGCGGCATCCTTTCGGCGTGGTCTTCCGGATTGCGGAATATGTGCGCTTTCTTCTCCAAAACGGCGGCGGCTCCTCCACGGGAGGCCCTTGAGTTCCGTTATTACGATCCGGTGGCCGCGACGGACCAGCTTGTCCCGGGGATCGACAATATCCGGTTCGACGTTGCGCTCAGTTCCAAATTCTTGCAGTTTTGCCGCGGCCTGATCGGGCAATTGATCGTCCAGCACTCTTCTGTCGCTCCCCTGCTCAGCAATCCGCCCTCCCCCCCAAAGGCCGCCGAGCGGAGCGAGTTCAAGCAGCAGTATCAGAACCTGCTGATCCATCTGCTCACGCGCGCCAACCAACAGAAGAATCCCCAGTGGGAACTGCTGGGGCAGGCCGCCATCCTGAAGGCCCTCGCTGCAGAAATGCAAACGCAGTATGGGCTGATCGTGGTGCAGGCGCGGGAAAAGCTGCGCCTGTTTGATTCTCCATCGCATGCGCATCACGCCCGCGGCCTTCAGTTGCATGAGATTTTTTCCAATTTTCAAAAGAATAAAAAGATCATTTTGCGCCTGGTCGGCCAGGAACTGCTGGACATGATGGAGGAGGTGCGCAGCGGCCAGGTGCGCCGGATCCGCGAATCGTTCTTCGGACCGGAAGCATCGATCCCGCAGGGAATTTTCTCGACCCCGCTGGTCTTTACCGAGGAAGGCAAGGACGACTACCTGTACATGGAGCAGTACGTCATGCTCGGGAACTTCCAGCGCGACCCGGATCGCTTCGAGGTGGTGGAGCAGCAGGTGCGGGAGTTCGTGGAATGGGCCGACAGCCCCTCGGAGGAAGCCCGGCGGCTGCGGGCGCTCAAGGAATCCTACGAAGCCCTTCGCGCTCAACGGGAAGCACGGCGGGAACCGGCGGAGGAATCGACGATTTCCGGCCGCCTGCTGTTCCCCCTCGCCTCGCGTCTGGCGGCGCCGGTCCCCCGCGAGGCGGGCCCTGGGCGCGCCGAACCGCTCGAGGAACAACTCGATAAGGAAGCGGACGCCCTGCGGGAAGCGGCCGCAGCCTACTCCGCCCGGCTGGACCAGATTATGGCCGCCCCGGAAAACGCCGCGTTGCTGGTGGATTATTTCCAAACGGAGCGGCTGGCTGCCGAAGCCCGCGGCGCCGGCGGGGATGCCGCGGCGTTGCAGCAGCGCGCCGAGCGGCAGCGGGAAGCCATGGAACAGTTGCACGACCGGTTCGCGCAATCGGGCCTGCTTCCCTTCATTGTGGCGGCTTACGAAACCG
>DATMAF010000048.1:0-5117 GCA_035560315.1 Terriglobia bacterium
CATGTCGCAGGGCGTGCCGGTGGTGGCCGCGCGCACCAAGATCGACACCTACTATTTCGACGACCGCACGGTGCGCTTTTTCCCCTCCGGCGACAGCCAAGCCATGGCCGAGGCCATGCTCGAGGTTCTGCGAAACCGTGAATTGCGGGAGTCGCTGATTGCTGCCGGGCGGGACTATGCGCGGCGCCACAACTGGGAGAGCCGCAAGCGGGACTACCTGCAACTGGTGGATACGCTGACCACGGAGGCCTTCAGCGACCTCCAGGCGGTCACGAAGGCTCCGGCTCTGGAATAACCGCGCCGCCGAGTGGCTGCGTCGAACGGTTTCCGCACGTTCCTTCCTCCGCGCTCCTCCCCCCAGGACAATCCGCCGGCGTCGGCCCATCGAGCTGGCGGCGTTTCCCCGGATGGTTCGGTTGTGCGAGCCGCATTGGCGGAGCCGCCCAATTCCTGATACCGTGAAATTGCAGGGCTATGAGCTATGGCGACCCAATCCGGGCTTTGCAGGAGGCGCTTTCCCAGCGCATCGTCATTCTGGATGGCGCCCTGGGAACCGTCATCCAGAACTTTGGATTGACGGAGGCCGACTATCGCGGCCAGCGGTTCGCAAACCATCCCCGTCCGTTGCGGCTGAATCACGACGTGCTGAATCTCACGCAGCCGCACATCGTCGAGCAGGTCCATTGCTCGTATCTGGAAGCAGGCGCAGAAATTATTGAAACCAACACATTCAATTCCAACGCCATTTCTCAGGCCGAATACGGGTTGCGGGACTACATTCGCGATCTGAACGTGGCCGGCGCCCAGGCCGCCCGGCGGGCCGTGGAGCGGGTGAGGAGGAGCCATCCGGGCAAGTTGTGCGTGGTGGCCGGAGCCATGGGCCCCACCAGCAAGTCGGCATCCGTCTCCCAGGATGTGCACAACCCAGCCGCCCGGGCGACGAACTTTGACGAGCTCCGGGCCGTTTACTACGAACAGGCGCGGGCGCTGCTGGAGGGCGGCGTGGACCTGTTGCTGGTGGAGACCATATTCGACACTCTGAACGCCAAGGCTGCCCTGTTCGCCATCGAGGACTGTTTCGCCGACTTGGGAAAGACGGTCCCCATCATGGCGTCGCTGACGATTGTGGATCAAAGCGGGCGGAATCTTTCCGGCCAGACGGTCGAAGCATTCTGGATTTCGGTCTCGCACGTAAAGCTGTTCAGCGTCGGCATCAACTGCTCGCTGGGGCCGAAGCAGATGCGGCCGTATGTGGAGGAACTTTCGCGGATCGCGCCGATTTACATCAGTTGCTACCCCAATGCGGGACTGCCCAACGCCTTCGGCGGGTTCGACGAGACGCCGGAGCGGATGGCGGCGGAACTGCGCGAATTCGCGGCGCAGGGCTGGATCAACATGGTGGGCAGTTGCTGCGGCTCGACGCCGGAGCATACCCGCGCCATCGCCGCGGCCGTCGGCGGGATCCCGCCGCATCCGTTGTCGCAACCGGAGCCGCTGACCCGCCTGAGCGGGCTGGAGCCGCTGACGATCCGGCCGGGCATGAACTTCGTCAATATCGGCGAGAGAACCAATGTGACGGGCTCGCCCCAGTTCGCCCGCTTGATCCTGGCAGGCGAGTATGAGAAGGCGCTGGGCATCGCGCGGCAGCAGGTGGAGGGCGGCGCGCAGATGATCGACGTCAACATGGACGAGGCGATGCTCGATTCCGAGCAGGCCATGACGACGTTCCTGCGCTGGATCGGCTCGGATCCGGACGTGGCGCGCTTGCCGATTGTGATCGACAGCTCCAACTGGAAGGTGATCGAAGCGGGGTTGAAGTGCCTTCAGGGCAAGGGCATTGTCAACTCCATCAGCCTGAAGGAAGGCGAAGCGGCCTTCCTCGAGAAGGCCCGGCTGATTCATCGCTATGGCGCCGCCATGGTGGTCATGGCTTTTGACGAGTCCGGCCAGGCCGACACCGCCGAGCGCAAGGTGTCCATCTGCAAGCGCGCCTACCGCCTGCTGACGGAGCAAGCCGGCATCCCGGCCGAGGACATCCTGTTCGATCCGAACATCCTGACGGTCGCCACCGGCATGGAAGAGCACAACAATTACGCGGTGGCCTACTTTGAGGCGACGCGCCAGATCAAGCAAGAGCTGCCGGGCTGCAAGGTGATCGGGGGGGTCAGCAATGTTTCCTTTTCCTTCCGGGGCAACAAGGTGGTGCGCGAGGCGATGCACGCGGCATTCCTCTACCACGCTATCCGCGCCGGGATGGACATGGGGATTGTGAATCCCGAAATGCTGGTGGTCTATGAGGAGATTCCCAAAGACCTGCTGGAACTGGTGGAGGACGTGCTGCTGAACCGGCGGCCGGATGCCACCGAGCGGCTGATCCGCTTTGCGGAGTCGGTGAAGCGGGAGGCGAAGCCGGTCACCGAGCCAGACGCCTGGCGCGCGCTGCCGGTGGAGGAGCGCCTGTCGCACGCTCTGGTCCGCGGCATTGTGGATTACATTGAGGCCGACACCGAGGAGGCGCGGCAAAAGCTCGGCCAGCCGCTCCGGGTGATCGAAGGGCCGCTGATGGCGGGCATGAACGTGGTCGGAGAGCTGTTCGGCGCGGGCAAGATGTTCCTGCCGCAAGTGGTCAAAAGCGCCCGCGTCATGAAGAAGGCCGTGGCGTACCTGATCCCGTTTCTGGAGGCGGAGAAGCAGGCCAGCGGCCGGAATGCCGAAGCCCGGATTGTCATGGCCACCGTCAAAGGAGACGTCCACGATATCGGCAAGAACATTGTGGGGGTGGTGCTGGGGTGCAATGGCTATGAGGTGATTGATCTCGGAGTGATGGTTCCGGCGGAAAAGATTCTCGCCAAGGCGCGCGAGACGGGCGCGCAATTCATCGGCCTCAGCGGGCTGATTACGCCCTCGCTCGAAGAGATGGTCCATGTGGCGCGGGAGATGGAGCGGGAGGGCTTCACGATTCCGCTGCTGATCGGCGGGGCGACCACCAGCCGGCTGCACACGGCGGTGAAGATCGCCCCGGTCTACAGCGCTCCGGTGGTGCACGTCCTGGACGCTTCCCGCGCCGTGGGAGTGGTTGGCAGCCTCAAGAATCCGGAGACCGCCCGGAGCTTCGCCGAGCAAAACCGCGCCGAGCAGGAGCGCGCCCGCCAGGCGCACGCGCAGGCCAAGCGCGAGCGGCTGCTTTCCCTCGAAGAGGCCCGCGCCCGCCGGGAGCGGATCGACTGGGCATCGGAGGAGATCGCCGTGCCGGAGTTCACCGGCAAGTGCGTCCAGCCGGAGGTGCCGCTCGAAGAGATCGTCCCCTTGATTGACTGGAGCCCCTTCTTTCATGCCTGGGGCTTGAAGGGACGGTATCCCAAGATATTGCAGAGTGCGGAGTCCGGCGGCCGGGCGCGGGAGCTGTTCGAGGACGGCCGGCGGCTGCTGGATCGCATCGTGGCGGAGAAGCTGCTGACGGCGCGCTCCGTGGCGGCGTTCTTCCCGGCCAACAGCCGGGGGGATGACATCGAGGTCTATTCCGCCGACGGCCGCCGGCGGCTGCTGGGCGTCTTTCACACCTTGCGGCAGCAGACCGAAAAGCCGGCCGGCCAGCCGCAACTGGCGCTGGCCGATTTCATCGCGCCGGTGGAATCCGGGCGGCAGGATTACCTGGGACTGTTTGTGGTCACGGCGGGCATCGGCGCCGAGGAACTGGCGCGGCGCTACGAGCGCCAGCACGACGACTACAACGCCATCATGGTCAAGGCGCTCGCCGACCGGCTGGCGGAGGCCCTGGCCGAGTTGCTGCACCAGCGGATGCGGCAGGCCTGGGGATACGGCCGCAAAGAGAACCTGACGGTGGAAGAGCTCCTCCGCGGGCGGTACCGCGGCATCCGCCCGGCGATGGGCTATCCGGCCTGCCCGGACCACAGCGAGAAACAACTCCTGTTCGAGCTGCTCGAGGCGGAAACGTCCATCGGCGTCCGCTTGACGGAATCCTTCGCCATGCTTCCGGCCTCTTCGGTGTGCGGACTGTATTTCTCGGCGGCGGCTTCGCGGTATTTCTCGGTGGGGAAAATCGGCAAGGACCAGGTGCTGGACTACCAGCGGCGCAAAGGGATGCCGCTGCGCGACGTCGAGCGCTGGCTGGCTCCCTATCTGGCTTACGAGCCCGATTGATGCCGCGGGTCGGTCGAATCCAGAACGATGCTCACGCGCAAAACCCTCGGCGGCGTATCGCTTCTCCTGCTGGCCGGCATGCTGGCGGCGTGCCTGTGGCCCTTCAATCCGTTTCCCGCCAATGAGGCGCGCTGGGTTGCCGATGGTCCCGGGCTGGAGTTCCGCCGGCACGGCATTGTAGTGGCCGCCGGACCGTTCCGGTTTCCGGAAAGCGCGCCGGAGGGGACCGCCAGCCTGGAGGTTTTCCTCCAGCCGGCGCTGACGGAAGATCAGAACACGATCCTGGCGGTTTCCGCACCGGGCAATCCGCTGGGGCTGGAGTTGCAGCAGTATTATGACGAGCTGCTGGTGCGGCGGCGGTTCCGCGACGAGCAGGGACAGCGCCGCGTGGCGATGCTGGAGGTGGAGCGAGTCTTCCGGGCAGGCCAGCCAGTGCTGCTCGCCATCGTGGCGGGCCGGGAGGCGACGGCGGTTTATGTGGACGGGAAAAAACGGGCGAGCGGGGGCCGGCTGCGGCTGACCAGAGCAGATTTCGCCGGGCGGCTGGTTTTTGGGACCTCGCCGACGCACAGCGCTCCGTGGCGGGGACGGCTGCTGGGCCTGGCGCTTTACGGCCGGGAACTCGGCGCGGCGGAGGCGGCTCGGAACCACTCCCGGTGGCGGCGCGGCAAGCCGCCGGAGGAGCCGGCCGCGCTCTACCGGTTTTCGGAAGGCGGCGGCAGCGTGGCGCGCGATGGGGCGGGAAGCGGGCCGGCGCTCATAATCCCTTCCAACTACCGGCTGCCCGACAAGCCGGTTCTGTTCTGGCCTCACTGGAGCGACCTGCAACGCCTGAACTTTTGGGTGGACGTGGGAGCTAACATTGTCGGCTTTGTCCCTTTCGGCTTTTTTGTGTGCGGCTACTTCGCCTCGATCCCGGCGCGGCGACCGGTGTTGCTAGCGATCCTGGCGGGGAT
>DATMAF010000049.1:0-6126 GCA_035560315.1 Terriglobia bacterium
CCGGCACGTTTCATCTGGACGCGCAGGGCAACATTGTGACAGCCGATGGCAATCCGCTCTCCCCGGCCATCACCATTCCGCCCGATGCGCTGTCCATCAGCATCGGTTCGGACGGCACCGTCAGCGTTACGCAGCCGGGCCAGTCCGCCGCCCAGCAGGTCGGCAACATACAACTGGCGCTGTTCCCCAATGCCGGCGGATTGAACAGCATCGGCAGGAACCTGTTCCTGGCCACCACCGCTTCGGGCGATCCGATCGTGGGCACGCCGGGAGGATCGGAAGGGCTGGGAACCCTGCAACAGGGCATGCTGGAAGAGTCCAACGTCAATATCGTCGAAGAGTTCGTCCAGATGGTCCTCACCCAGCGCTCCTACGAGGCCAATTCCAAGGTGGTCCAGGCCGCCGATCAGATGTTCCAGCAGGTAAATAATATGGCCCGGTAGAGTTGGTTGCCCATGCCTCGAAAATGGATCTTCGGAGTCCTGCTGCTGTTCGGCCCGCCGTTGCTCGCGCAGAGGGCCATTGGGGAAAGCCTCCGGCTGCCGGAGCAGGTGGAGGTCCGGGCGCCGCTCCTTGTGCTCGGCGACCTTCTCCCCACGGACGCTCCCGCCGCGGCGCAGCATCGGCTCGCAGAAATCCCTCTCGGCAGCGCGCCGCTGCCCGGCAGTTTCCGCCGGTTGAGCCGGGAGGAGATTCGCCGCTCTCTGCTGCAAGCGCCGGAACTGGGGGATTCGTTCGTGATCCCTCCACAGGTGGTTGTCCGCCGGTCGAGCCGCGCGGTTTCCCGAGAGGAGATTCGCGAGGCGATCGTTGCCGCGCTCCAGGCGCTGGATGTGAAGAGCAGCGCATGGCCGCTGGCGCAGGAAATCCAGGTCCCTGCTCCCGCGCTGGCTACCACCGGCGAGCCGGAACTGGTGGTGCAGCGGATCGAGCCGGACCCGGGACGGAATCTGACCCGGTTTCGGATGCTGCTGCCGAAGGAAGATCGCTCCCTTCCGTTTTATGCCGTCGTGCGCCGTCTGATCTCCCTTCCCTCGCAAACCGCAAAGGAGGGGGCGGGGAAGGCTGCGGCCGCCGCCTCCGGAAGCCGCCTGGGGATTGCGAGCCGCCGGCGCCCGCCCGCCGTGGTCCGCCCGGGCCGCCGGGCGATGCTGTTGCTGGAGGCCGGCGCGTTGCGCATCACCACGGCAGTCCTGCCGCTGGGATCCGGCGCGCCCGGCGAGCAGGTGCTGGTCCGGAGCTTGGAAACAAACCGCACCCTGCGCGCCACCGTCGTTCGTCCCGATGTTTTGAAACACACCTTGCCCACGGAGGAGAATCCATGAACCGCCACGCGCAACTCTTTCGGGATGCGAGCCAGTCCCGCTTCCTGGCAATCCTGCTCTGGCCGGCGGCGCTGCTTTGCGTTGCTTCGGCTGCGGCCGCCGCAGTGCCGGAGCGCGATCAGCGGCTGGAGGGGTACATCCAGAGGGTGCGCTCGGCGGCGGTCGCGCCGGAGCGTACCCCGGGCAGCTTGTGGAGTCCCGAAGGACGCTTTGCCGACCTGGCCGTCGACTACAAGGCGCGCAGCGTGAACGACCTCATCACCATTCGCGTCGTGGAGCAAACCTCGGCGCAATCGGCGGGCAGTGTCAAGTCGTCGCGGAGCTTTGACGCCAGCTCGGGGCTCTCCGGCCTGTTCGGGCAACTGGGCGCCACCAGCGGCCTGCAAACCCTCTTCTCGCCGCATTCCGACCGTTCCCTGGACGGCCAGGCGTTGGCGGCCTCGAGCTCCGGCTTGCAGACCAGCCTGGGTGGGCATGTCGTCGCGGTGCTTCCCAACGGCGTGCTGGTGATTGAAGCCCAGCGCGAAGTGGAAATGAACAACGAGCGGCAGTCCGTGGTCGTTCGCGGGCTGGTGCGCCCCGGCGATATCTTGCCCGACAACTCCGTCTTTTCCACAGCCATCAGCAACCTGGAAGTGGAGCTGCGCGGCAAGGGCGTCGTCAGCGACAGCGTGCGGCCTCCGAACAAACTGCTCCGAACGGTGCTGTGGCTGCTGGGATTCTGATTTTGCCTGCGTGGGGAGACTCGAATGAACCATTTTCCATTGGCAGCGGCTTTTGCGATGACGCTTCTGGCTCCGGCCTTGCGCGCCGCCGTGGACACGCCTCCGGGCACGGCTCGCGTCCGGGAGCTGGCTACCATCGAAGGAGTGCGCAACAACCCCCTGCTGGGATACGGGGTCATTGTCGGGCTGAATGGCACCGGAGACCGCCAGCAAACCATCTTTTCTTCCCAGACGCTGGCCAACGTGCTCCGGCGGATGGGCGTGCAGGTTCCCTCCAACGCCCTCATCGTGAAGAACGTCGCCGCGGTTTTTGTGACGGCCACCCTGCCGCCGTTTGCCCGTCCGGGAATGCAGATTGACGTGACGGTTTCCTCGGCCGGCGACGCCAAGAGCTTGGAGGGCGGTTACCTGCTGCTGACTCCCTTGCGCGGCGCCGATGGCCAGGTCTACGCCGCCGCCCAGGGGCCCGTAACGGTGGGCGGCTACACCGCCGGGCTGCGCGGCAACTCCACCCAGGTCAACCATCCGACGGTGGGAACCATCCCGGCGGGCGCGATTGTGGAGCAGGCGGCGGCGGTGGACCTGAGCCGGCTGGAAACGCTTTCGTTGCTGCTGCGCGATCAAAACTTCGCCACCGCCACAGCGGTGGCCCAGGCGATCAATGAAGCGCTGGAAGCGGACGCCGCCGCGGCCGTCGACGGACGCCGCATCGAGGTGCGGCTGCCGGCGGGAGCTGCGGAAAACGTCTCCCGCTTGATCGCGCAAATCGAAGATCTGCCGGTCCCGGTGCACTCGCGAGCCAAAGTGGTAGTCAATGAACGCACCGGCACCGTGGTGATGGGTCGCGACGTGCGCCTGGGGCCGGTCTCGATCCTGCACGGCAATCTGAGCATCGAGATCGCCACCGTCTTTGAGGTCTCGCAGCCCAACCCCTTCGCGGAAGGGGAGACGGTGGTGGTCCCGCAAACCACCGTGCGGGCGCAGGAAGAGACCGCCCGCCGGGTGCAGTTGAACGAAGGCGCCACGGTCGAAGACCTGGTGCGCGGCCTGCAAGCCATCGGGGCGACCCCGCGCGATATTGTGGCCATCCTGGCCGCCATCAAGGCCGCCGGCGCGTTGCAGGCCGACTTCGAGGTCATCTGATGACGACTCTGGTTCCCTCTCTGGCCCTGCTGCATCCGCCAGCGGCGGCGGTTCGGGCAATGAACCGCCCGCTTCCGGAGACCAAGCTCCGCAAAGCGGCGCAAGATTTTGAAGCCCTCCTGCTCTCCTCCTGCCTGGGGGAGATGCGGAAGGCATTTTCCGGATCGTTCGGGACCGAGGACCCGGCCCGTTCCAGCCTGGAAGGGTTAGCCATCTCGGCCCTGGCTAACGCCCTGGCGGCTGCCGGAGGCGTCGGCATGGCCCGGATGATCTTCGAAGAGTTGCGCCAAAACTTGCCGCAACCCGTTTCCGTACAAGGGCTTGCCAATTCCGCCGGGCGGCCGGGGGAGAATCGCTAAAGCTTTTGCGCCTTTTGTCGATAAATGGCTCGTAGGGACAGGAGTGATTGACGATGAAGATCGATTCCAACCTGCTGTTTCCCCACGACCGCTCGGCGGAAAGGATTGGCGCCAGTGCCTCCGCCGCCCCCGGAAAGGCGCGGGAGGCGCTGCCATCGTGTTGCGACGAGGTGCGGCTTTCAGCAGACCGGGAGAGCATCGAGGCGCTGAAGAGCCGGCTGAAGGAAGTGCCGGAAGTGCGCTGGGAGCGGGTCGCTGCATTGCGGCAAGCGGTGCAGAGCGGGACCTACCACGTCTCGGATCAGCAATTGGCTGACGCCATGCTCCAGGACCTGCTTCCGGCGGGTCTGTAACGGAACCATTCGCAAGGCGCCATCGCCATGTCGGAATTTGCCGCCGGCCCTGTCGCGCGACCCTCCTTCACGAGTCCGGATCGGAGGGATGCGGTGAATGCTCCCAAGAAAGGGAAGTCTGCCTCCCGCCGGCCAGCTCCGCCGGAACACCGCGCAGCAGCGGAGGAGCCGGAGGAAGAAACGCGGCACCAACTGGACGTGAAAGGCTAGCGGCATGAACCGGGAGATGACCACGTATTGCCAGGTGCTGGAGCGCCGGGCGCAGATGCTGCGCGGTCTGGCTGCCTCGCTTCAAAACAGCCAGGAGGCCATCGCGCGCCTGGACCTGCCCCGCCTTGATCAGCACACGCAGGAGCAGGAGAATCTGTGCGCCGGCCTGCGCAACCTGGATCGCGAGATCCAGTGCTGCCGGCAGGCCCTGGCGGCCCGGCTGCGTCCGCAAGCGGATCGCCCGGATGCCGGCGAGCTGGCGCAATCGATCGACGCCGCGCTGGCCGGCCGCCTGCGCGCGGCCCTGGAGGAGCTGCGCCAGGCGCAGGCGGAGCTGCGGCAGCGCAGCCGCGTCCAGGCGGAGTTGCTGCGGCGCTCGCGGCGCTCCGTCAGCGCGATGATGAATTGCCTTTCGGATTCTCTGGCCACCTATCCGCCCGCCGGTCCCCCGCGCGGCGCCCGGAGGGCGGGAGGAGTCTGATCCATGGCCGGTTTGTTTGGCAGCCTGTCGATCGCCTTGCGCTCCTTGATGGCGCAGCAAGGCGCGCTGCAAGTGGCCTCCAACAACATCGCCAACGTCAACACGCCCGGCTATTCCCGGCAGCGCCCCGTTCTGGAGCAGGAAGCGCCCATCGGCTACGGTTCCCTGCTGTTCGGCAACGGGGTCGATCTCCGTCAGGTCCGGAGCATCCGCGACCGCATCCTGGAACTGCGCATCTATCAGGAGACCCAGCAACAGGCCAGATACAGCGCCTATCTGGCGCCGGCGCAGCAGGTGGAGGCGCTTTTCAGCCTCGCCGCCACCGGCTCCCTGCAACAGGCGCTGAGCGGATTCTTCGACAGCCTGCGGCAGCTTTCCGTGAATCCGTCCGGGCTGGCCGAGCGCCAAAACGTCCTGAACGCCGCGAACAATCTCGCCGCCGTTTTCCGGCGCGCCAGCGGCCAGTTGCGCCAGATTGCGGAGACGCTCGACCAGTCGGTGGCGCAGACCGTTGGCGCGGTGAATGAAATCACCGCCCAGATCGCGCAACTCAACAACCAGATCAGCGCGGCGGCCTCCGCGGGACAGAACCCGGGAACTTGGGAGGACCAGCGGCACCTTTTGATCGAGCAACTGTCGGGCCTGATCGACGTCGCGGTCGTGGACGCGGGGCAGGGAAAGCTGACTCTGACGACGGCGAAGGGAAGCCCGCTGGTGGTGGGAGATCGCGCCTGGCCGCTCGATGCGCCGGTCGATCCCTCCACCGGGCGCGTGCAGGTATTTTCCCAGGGCGCGGATATTACCGCCACCCTCAGCGGCGGCCGGCTGGGCGGCCTGCTCGAGGTCCGGGACCAACTGATCGCCGACGTGCAATCCAATCTGGATGACCTGGCCGCGGCTCTGATCCAGGCCTTCAATGCCCAGCATCATGCCGGATTCGACCGGAACGGCGTCGCGGGCGGGGATTTCTTCGTGCCGTTCGCGCCGCCCGTTCCCGGTTCCAACGCCGGGGCGGCGGCGTCCTTCACGGTGGCGCTGAGCGATCCCGCCCTGGTGGCGGCCAGCGCCGACGGCGCGCCGGGGGACAATGGGAACCTGGCCGCCCTGATTGCCATTCAAAGCCAAAACATTGTGGCGGGCCAGCCTCCCGCGAGCTTCCTGGCGAGCCTGGTGGGGCGGATGGGAAACGAGGTCGCGCGCGTCCGGGCCGAAGGGGAGGCCGAGAGCCTGGCGCTCCTGCAATTGCAGAACCTGCGGGATTCCGTCTCCGGCGTCTCGCTGGACGAGGAAGCCGCCAACCTGATCCGCTTGCAGCGCGCCTTTGAGGCCGCCGCGCGGGTGGTGGCCGTGGTGGACAGCCTGACGGAGATCGCCATTCATCTGGGAAAGGAATAGTCGGCCATGCGCATCGCCTGGGACAATGACCGGAACCTGTTGGCTGCCCTGGAGCGCCTGCGCGAGCAGGCCGATGCGGCCACCCGGCAGCTGGCCACCGGCCGGCGGTTGGATCTGCCGTCGGAGGATCCGGAA
>DATMAF010000050.1:0-3688 GCA_035560315.1 Terriglobia bacterium
CCCGGCAGAGTCTACTGCCAGCCCCCACGGACGGGTCAGTTGCGCCAGGTTCGCCGGACCGCCGTCGCCGGAGTAGCCCGCAACGCCGATGCCAGCCACGGTGTCGATATTGCCGGTCGAGAGATTGACGCGCCGAACGACATAGTTATAGGTGTCGGAGACGTAGAGCAGGTTGCGGGTGCGGTCCAGCGCCACCCCCGTGGGATTGGAAAGCTCCGCCAGAGTAGCCTTGTCGCCGTCGCCCCAAAAACCGTAAAAACCCGTTCCGGCTACCGTGGTGACTTGCCCGGTCGGGGTGATTTTGCGGACGCGGTAGTCGTTGTAATCCGAGAAATAGATGGTGCCGTCGGCAGCCACCGCCAAGAACACCGGGTAATCCAGCGCCGCCGACTTGGCCGGGACCGGGATGGCGTCATCAAAGATGGTGCCGCTGCCGGCGATCACGGTCGAGGCCCCGTTCGCCACCCGGCGGATGACGAACTGCCCCCGGTCGGCGATTATCAGGTTGCCGCTATTGTCGATGGCCAAGCCCTGGGGGCGGACCAGTGGAGTCTGCAAGGCGGGCCGGTTGTCATTGACGGCGTTGCCGGCGATGGTGTTGATGATCTGCGCTAATGCCGCTTCCGGCGCCAGCAAGGCCAGCGCCATCGCACAGCCACCGATTACTCGCCGTATCATTCGGTTAGCACCCGACCGAGGCCATGCTATGCCTCGCGCCGCGGCAAAGTCAAGCGCAAGGCAACCGACTGTTCCGTCCAGGGAACCATCCTCCGCAAGATTGCGAGGCGAGAAAGACGCGGCCGGCAAGGGGGAATCAGGCCCTTTAAAAATTCAGCTTCAGGGCAAATTGAACGCGGCGGGGCTGCTCATTCAGCGGAGAGGCGGTGGGTGATGCGGAGGCGAAACCCAAGCGGCCGAAATTCGCCTTCCCGAAGGGAGGATCGGTAAACTCCAGCCGCGTCAGCGGATTGCCGAGGTTGGTGTGGTTGAAGAGGTTGAAAAACTCGGCGCGAAATTGCAGGCTGACCCGCTCCCCCAGGCGCGGCAGCAGAAAACGGCGGCTCAAGGAAAGGTCCACATTCCAAAAGCCCGGCCCATGGAACGCATTGCGATCCGAGTAACCGACGCGATTGGTGGGCGGAGAGCTGAATTTGCTTCGATCCAGCAAGAGCAAACCTCCCTGGAGCGGGACGCGCTGGGACAAGAAGGCCTCGGCGGCATCCTTGCCGGCAAAATCCGCCCGGTTGGTGTTGTTAGCCAAAATCCCGCGGCCGGGCTCAACAAAGGAAGTGAAGCCGCCCAAGGGATCCCGCGGTCCTTCGGTGGAGGGAGTGCGGCTCGTCACGGAAAAGGGGAAGCCGGAACGGACTCCGATCAGGCCAGCGGCCTGCCATCCCGCAAACACCCCGGGGACCCCTTGGGGAATCTGCGCCACAAAATTGAACACCAGGTTATGGCGCTGGTCAAAGTCCGAGTTGCCGTAATCGGCCTGCGGATCGAACTGCCGCAGAAACGCCGGCTGCACCACCTGGAACAGGGCGAAGCTGGCCAGCCGGTTCAGGCGGTCGGCAAATTCGCCCTCCGCGCTGCGCCCCAGGGGATCGCTTTGAAAGTCGCGGGTACGGCTGAGGGTGTACGATGCCTGGAATTGAATGCCGCCGGACCAGCGGCGGTTGATCGCCAGTTGCAACGCCAGATGATCGGAGGCGCCCTGATTGCTGCGAAAGCTGATATCCGGCTCCCGCGGATTGATCCTGCCCAGCGGGTTATTCGGCGTCAAGGGGAAGGTATAGATCCGGTTGATGAGATCCGTTGTGGCCAGCTTTCTTCCCACGGCGCCGGTTTGATTGATCTCCACGATGAAGTTCGAGGAAAGCTGGTGCTGCCAGCCGACAAACCAGCTCTGCGTGTAGGGGGTTCGCAGGTTGGAATCCACCGCAATGATCCGTTCCGGAGCGCGGGTGGTGGGCGTGGTCACGGCCCCTTGAATCGGGATCCGGTATTGGAATTGCAGCGGGATGGTCACATTAAAATACGATGCCAGCACCAAGTTGTTGGTCCGGGTGTCCATCCAAAAGTTGTTGAAGATGCGATCAAAGAAGATTCCGTAGCCGCCGCGCAGGACGCTCCGGCCGCTGCCCGACAGATCAAGCGCAAAGCCAAAACGCGGCGCGAAGTTATTCCGGTCGGGACGAAACAGCCGCTCTGTGGCCTGGGTGCTTCCGTTCGCAATCCGTTCGACAATGTCGGCTCCGGCCCCGAACACAAAGTTGTAGTCCGGCGTGCCGTTCCGGGCCCCTGGAGCGCCGAAATACTCGTAGCGCAAGCCGAGGTTCAGGGTCAGCCGGCGAGTCAGTTTCCAATTGTCCTGAAGAAACGCCGCCATCTCGTTATGGAAATAGCGCCGCCGGAAATCCGCCGCGGTCGCCGGGAGCCCGGTCTGGCGGTTGTTGGTCACCTGGAACGAAAAGGGCAGATCCGAAACGAAATCAAAGACGTTCAGAAAGCCGTACTGGCCGCCCTGGCCTCCGGAAAGCAGGGACTCATGCAGATCGGGACGCCACTCAAATCCCGCAATGAGAGAATGTCGCCCCAGCAGGCGGCTGTAGTTGTCGAGGATATGGAATACGCTGTCGCGAAAATCATAATCGAAGGAGGCGGGATTGCCGGGCAGGACGATCAAATCCCCGGAGGCCAGAGAGGGAATCTCCGGATGGGCGCGGATCAGCCGGACCGCATTGCGATTGAGGCCGAACTTCAGCTCATTGGTGCCGCCCAGAAGGTCTCGCGTATAGGTCAGGCCCAGGTTGTGGCCGTCAAGGACCAGCGGCGTGCTGAACCCCGCATAGGGGCTGGCCACAAAGTCATCCTGCACATTCCGAGAATAGGTGTAGCGGCCCAGGAGGCGCTGCCGGCCGTCGGCGGTGGTGTAATCCAGGCGGCCCAGAAATGAACTGTTGACCAGGGGGAGCGGAAGGCGCAGATCCATGCTGGTCGCGTAGAAAACTCCCGGAACCGGCTCTCCCCGAGGGGGCGGGAATTCTTGCAACAACCGGGCCGCGATGCTTCCGGGCGGCACCAAGCCAACCAGTTGTGCGCTGGGCAGCAAGACGAGTTGACTGGGACCCTCAGCCGACAGGCGCAACTGCTCGAAGCTGCCGAAGAAAAAAAGTTGCTCCCGGCGGATGGGTCCTCCCAGCGTGCCGCCCAACTGGTGCTGCCGGGAGCGCTCTTTCTCCAATCCCTGCCAGTTGTTGGCGAAGGAGTTGGCATTCAGCCGCTGGTCGTTGAAGTATTCAAACAGCGAGCCGTTGAAGCGGTTGGCGCCGGAGCGGGTGATGACATTGGCGATGGTGCCGGCAGCGCGCCCGAACTCCGCCGTAAAGTTGGCGGTGCTCATGCGGTATTCTTTCACCGCGTCGGCAGAGACTTTGGCGGCCGGACCGGTGACCTGAAGGTCATTGTTATCCACCCCGTCGAGCAGGAAATTGGAGCTGGAGGACTGCTGGCCGTTCACGGAGAACCCCAGCCCCCGCGCCGTGGCATTGTCCGAGCTGACGTTGGGCTGCAACACCAGCAGCGTGTAAACGTCGCGGCCGGCCATGGGCAGTTCCGCGATCTTGGTTTCATCGATGAGGCTGGAGAGGCTGCCAAGCAGCGTTTCCACTTGCGTCACCGGCAGGCGCAC
>DATMAF010000051.1:0-3066 GCA_035560315.1 Terriglobia bacterium
GCCACCGCCAGCAGCAGGAGCCACAGCAGCCGCTTCCTCCTGCTTCCGAGACGAAACGCAGCCAGTCCGGCCGGACGAGAACGTCGCATAGCATCCTAGGAATAGATTCCCTGCGGAAATCGCGGGCGATTGCGCCACGCCGCGGGAGAGGCCGGGGCCAACACCGCTTCCCTTTTAGCCGGCCGTGGCCCAAGACGCCTCCTGCGCCGCGCCAGCGGGGCGCGCGGCCACCTTGCGATCCGGTTCGCCAGGGCAGCCCGGCTCGCGCTTGAACAGCGTCGGACGGCCTTCCTCTTCCTTTTCCAGTTCCTCGTTGAGCTTCTTCATCTTGGCCTTGATGGCGTCGAACTCGCGGGTGTTGTCGATGACCTCGTCCTTGCGGGGCAGAAAGGAGATCTCCCGGTATACGTTCACAATGCGATCGTAGAAAGCCGGGTGGGTGCGAAACCAACTGGTCTTTTCGGCGTAGCCTTCTTTGGAGGCCATGATGTCAAAGAATTCGATGAAGCCTTCCGTGTTATAGCCCGCTTTCCAGAGGTACTGGACGCCCAGCAGGTCCGCCTCCATCTCGTAATCGCGGCTGACGCCCAGCAATTGCAGGCTGAGGAACAAGCCCAGGCCCTGAAAACCATAGGTCAACGCATAGTAGGTGCCGATGCCCACCACCCCGCCGGTGAAGATGAGCGCGCCGATCTGCGCCGCCTGATAGATCAGGCTGGCAATGGTGGCTTTCTTCATCAGCCGGTGGCTGTGCCGGGCCACGTGGTGCGAGATCTCGTGCGCGATCACCCCGGCGAACTGCGCTTCGCTGCGGGCCTCCAGCAGCAGCCCGTGGTTCAGGAACAGAAATCCGCCCGGCAGGGCGAAGGCGTTGATCTCCCGCGAATTGAGCAGCGTGACTTGCAGCGGGACATGGAGATCGGAATTGCGCGCGATGTTCTGCGCCACCCGGTTCACGTACTCATTGATTTCGGCGTCTTCGATCGGTTTGGGGAGCAAGCCCATCTGCTTCATCTGATCCACGGCTTCCTGCCCCTTGCGGACATCGTCCTCCTGGTTGGCCTCGATGGTCCGGAAGCCGATGTCCTCGGCATCTCCCCATTTGCGGCTGCGGAATACCCCGGAGTCGATCTGGCGGTCAATCTCCTGCTTGGCTGCGGGCCATTTCTCCAGCAATTCCAGCTTGGCGTTCAGATTGTCGTACTCCACCGGAACGCCGGTGGTGAGGGCGATTTTGGTATCCGCCAGCTCCGACTGCCAGGCCTGGATGCGGCAGTGCAGATCGTGGCGTTCGGCGGCGATCTCGTCCTCGGTCAGCTCGCGGCTGCTGCCCAGCTTTTTCAACTGCTCCTGCGCCTGCTTGATCTGCGACTCAAGGCGTTTCTGCTTGCTCTTGAGTTCGTTCTCCTTCTGCTTCTGCTGGTCCTTCAGGCGCTGGCGCACCTGCTCGAACTGCTGCCGCGTAAAACGGAGGGTGGGGGCCTCCTGCAACAGCTCCAGGTAGGACTTCTTCAGCAGCGGCTCGATGGCCGCCGCGTCCTGGACCGCGGGCGCGGGAGCCGCCAAAACCGGCGGGGAGGGAACGGAACTCCTCAGGATCACAAGGCACAGCGCGGAGTGCAAAAACAATCGCAACGGCCGAATCATCATGGCGTCTCCTCCCTTCCGCTTTCCTTCCCAATGCGCGGTGGCCCAGCCGGTTCAACCCCGTCGGCGTTCCCCCGGTCCCTGGCCGGAACAAGGGGCTAGCCGGTTCGATTCAATTTCTTCCCTCCAGGATACATGGGTTTCGGGAAAAAAGAGCACTGTTAGCGCGGAAGCCAGTCGTTCGCGGAGACGTGCTATACTGAGGCGGCCCGGGCGGGGGCGCGCCGCCTGAGGCAAACTCCCATGAAATGTCCCTTCTGCGGCCACCCGGAGAACAAGGTTGTGGACTCGCGCGAAAGCGAGGAAGCACAGTCCATCCGCCGCCGCCGCGAGTGCCTAGCCTGCGAGCGCCGCTTCACCACCTACGAACGGGTGGATGAAATTCCCTACATGGTTATTAAGAAAGACGGCCGCCGCGAAAAATTCGACCGCCAGAAGGTTCTGGCCGGACTGCTGCGCGCCTGCGAGAAACGGCCCGTCAGCACCAACCGGCTGGAGGAGATCGTGAACGAAGTGGAGGCCAGGGTGGCCGATTCGCCCGACCGCGAGATTCCCGCCAAACAGATCGGCGAAATTCTGATGGCCCGCTTGCGCGAACTGGACAAAGTCGCCTATGTGCGCTTTGCTTCGGTCTATCTCGACTTCAAAGACGTTAAAGAATTCATGGACGAGCTGAAAGAACTGCTGCGCTCCTCCAAGTCGTAAACGCTCCACGACTGGCCGTGCCCGCGGACGCCCCTCATACCCAAGGCTAGCTACCGCCTGTTTCGTGCGCTGTCGGAAAACAACACAGCCGGATTCCGGCTGTAATCCGAATTTAACTTGACATTCCCCGACGGGGGGGGGGGTATGCTCTTCGCCAAGTAGCGGGGACGCGCGGCAACCAGCGCCACCAGAGTTCTTCCATCTTCGCCGCGCAGTTCGATTCCGAGGAGAGTAGAATGAAAAGCAGAGCAGGAATTCGCCTACTGCATTTTCTGGTGGTATTAGGAACGACGTTGTTGGTCGGGACCATGAATGCATTCGGCCAATACATTGGCCATGCGTCGTTGACTGCGACACAGCCGTTAACCCCTAGCACCTCGTACTATGTCTGGGCAACCTGTACCGACGACGACGGCGGCTACGTCAATCCCTGCAATCTGCAATACAGTACTTCTTACAATCCAGATTCAGGAGGCCATTTCCATAACACCAGCCGGCAATCCAGCAGTGTTAGTCCGAGCTCAGGAAACGCCGCCAACGGCCAGAACGTCCAAATCACAACGAAAGCTTGGGCTCAGGAAGAATGCTTCGAGGCGGCTCCAGCCGGCGGTGGGACTCCGGGAATTGTCGATTACATCGTGGGCAACGGCTTGCCCGATGTCAGCTTGTTCTGGAACGGAGAGCATACGGACATTTGGTATCTCACCGGAGCGC
>DATMAF010000052.1:0-4808 GCA_035560315.1 Terriglobia bacterium
ACAAGGTCTTTTTCTTCATCACCAAGGGCATGAACCGCTACAACGACCGCGACCAGAAGGTCTATGGGCCGGACCAGCGCACCGACCGCATTGTACAACTGAAGGCGCTGACCAGTTGGGGGGCTTATTACCTGATGAAGGAAAAGGTGCAGGGAACGCTGGAGCCCGGCAAGCTGGCGGACTTCCTCATCCTGGACAAAGACATCCTGACGATTCCGGAGCAGGAGATCCCCAGCGTCCAGGTGCTGATGACCGTGGTCGGCGGCAAAGTGGTGCACCTGACGCCGCAACTGGCCCGCGAGTTCGGGATGCAGCCGGTGGGAGCCACCACCTGGAAAGAACCGATCCCCGAAGGCTGGCAGTAGGACTGCGCCCAGCCCTGCGCTTTCCAGAGTCGCTTCGCGAGTCCGCCCGGGTTGCTGCCGCCCGGCGAAACGTCAGCGAGTTAGAGGTCCGCTAGCCAATCTGTTTGAGCAGCGGAGCCGTCATATCGGAGAGCAGGCGGATCTGGCGGCCCTGCTCGTTGAAGTTGGCCGGGTCGAGCCATTGCTCGAAGACTTCGCGCAGCGGCGGCCACTCCGAGTCGATCACCGAGTACCAAGTCGTGTCCCGGTTGCGGCCCTTGTAAACGAGCGCCTGCCGGAAGGTCCCTTCATAGGAAAAGCCCAGCCGCTGCGCCGCCGCCCGCGAGGCGGCATTGAGCGCATCGCACTTCCATTCGTAGCGGCGGTAGCCCAGCTCGAAGACATTCCGCATCATCAGGTACATGGCCTCGGTGGCGGGGCGGGTCTTCTTGAGGGGATTGGCGTAGTGGATGCCGCTGACTTCGATGGAACCCCTCGGTGGCGTAATGCTGCAATACGAGGCCATGCCCAGCGGTTTTTCTGCTGGCTGGACCACGATGGCGAAAAGAATGCAACGGCCGCCGGACAACGGTGTTTCCGCGGCCTGGTGAGCCGCTTCCAGCCAGAGGCGAAATTCCGCCAAGCTGGGGAATGGGCCATGGGGAAGATAGGTCCAGTCGCGGCCGTCTTTGTCGAGCGAGAACGCTTCCCATAGCGCAGCGGCATGGCGGGCCGGCTCGAGCGGCTCCAGGCGGCAGTAGCGGCCCTCAATCACTTTGGGAGGCGGAACCGGCGGCGGGGTCCAGTTCGGGACAGGCAACCCCACCGGCTGATTGAGATCGTTATAGACAAAGGTCAATGCGCAACTCCCTTGCCGGTTTCGCGCAGCGCGGCGCGGGCGGGATCACATGGCTGATGCCCCTGGCCGCGAGCTTCGGGGGTAAACCGGCCCTTCCATCCGGTAGCGTGTTCCGAAAAGCAGGGCGATGATGCCCCAGGCCATCCCCCAAGCCAGCGAGAAGAGAGCGACCCGATCCCTTCCGGTCATTCGCCTTCCTCCCGCCCAAACCTTTGCGTTGTTGCGTCGCGCCGCAATTATACTAGGCTTGGCCAGAACGCATGAGAACGATCCTGCCGGCAGGAGGCATTCAGTATGGCCAGGCGCAAGCGGACGAGCGTGGTGGCGCAGATTCCCTCGACGGTGGAACTGACCAAGCTGAAGAGCAAGAACGCGCTGCAAATTGAAATCCGTCGCGGCGAGGAACTGCTGGGGACGCTCTCGATGGGGCGCGGGAGCGTCGAGTGGTGGCCGCGCGGCAACAAGGTCAACTTCCTGCGCAAGCGCTGGCGCGCCTTTGCCGACATGCTCGACAAGCACATGAAGTAATTCCCATGCCATCGCGAAGACGCCGCCGCAAACCAAAGCCGATACCCGACGAAAGAGCACTCTATGAGATCGCGGTGCGGGCGCTGGCCCGCCGGGCGCGTTCCATCGGAGAACTGCGCCAGGTGCTGGAGCGGCGCAAGGCGGCAAACGAAGACATCGAGGCCGTCCTCGCGCGTCTGAAAGAGCACGGCTACCTTGACGACGCCCGCTACGCCCGCGCCTTCGCCGCCGCGCGCATCGACAATGACCGGCAGGGGGCGCGGCGCGTGGCGCGCGACCTGGCCGCGCGGCGGGTGCATCCGGAGCTGATTCAGAAAACCGTCCGCGCGGCGTACGAAGGCATCGACGAGCAAGAACTGCTGCGCGACTACCTGCGGCGCAAAGTGCGCCTCGCAAAGCCGCCCGCCAAGGCCTCGGCGGTGGCCTCGCTCTTCCGGCGTCTCTTGCGCGCCGGTTTTTCGTCTGCCACAATTAGCAAAGAGCTCCAGGGCCTGTTTGCAGGATGGAAGAGGAGTTCCCCGCGCGGCGCATCCCGGCGAGACAACGCAGAGATGGACCCCGAAAGATGGCGGGAGTGGGTGGAATCGCTTGCCGATTTGCCCGAGGAGGATGAGTGAATCCGAGCCGCGACCGCCCGGCAGCGGGGGCGTGCAAACGGCCGATTCTTCGCTTCGCTCAGAATAACCGCTGGGAATGAATCTGTGGATATAGAGTGCTGATATGACGGGAAGCGAGATACGCAAGACGTTTCTGGACTACTTCGCGGCGCGAGGCCACCGCGTGGTGCGCAGTTCCTCGCTGGTTCCAGCCAACGACCCCACGCTGCTGTTCACTAACGCCGGAATGAATCAGTTCAAGGACGTCTTCCTGGGCCTGGAGCAGCGAGACTACACCCGCGCCGCCTCGGCGCAGAAGTGCATGAGGGCCGGGGGCAAGCACAACGACCTTGAGAACGTCGGACGCACCCGCCGCCACCTGACCTTCTTTGAGATGCTCGGCAACTTCTCCTTCGGCGATTATTTCAAGAAGGAAGCCATCGAGTACGCCTGGGACTTGATCACCAACGTCTACGGCATCTCCAGGGATCGCCTCTACGTTACCGTCTTCCGCGAGGACGACGAGGCGCTGGAGCTGTGGCTGCAGCAGCCCGGGGTTCATGCCGGCCGGGGCTTCCGCATGGACGAGAAGGACAACTTCTGGGCCATGGGCGACACCGGCCCGTGCGGGCCGTGCTCGGAGATTCACTGCGACCTGGGGCCGGAGGCGAGCGACCTCGGCCACGCGGACTGCACATTCCCGTGCGAGTGCGGGCGCTACGTCGAGATTTGGAACCTCGTTTTCATGCAGTACAACCGCGACGCGAGCGGCAGGCTGAACCCGCTGCCCAAGCCATCCGTTGACACCGGCATGGGGTTGGAGCGGCTGGCCTCGGTGCTCCAGGGCAAGTTCAGCAACTTCGAGACCGACCTGCTCTGGCCGCTGGTGGAAGAGGCCGCGGAGATGGCCGGGACAGACTACGGCGTGAAGCCGGAGACCGATGTCTCGCTGCGCATCCTGGCCGACCACAGCCGCGCGGCGGCGTTCCTCATCAACGACGGCGTCCTGCCCTCAAACGACGGGCGCGGCTACGTGTTGCGCAAGGTGCTGCGGCGGGCGGTGCGCCACGGGCGGCAGATCGGCTTCAACGAGCCATTCCTCTACAAGCTGACCGGCAAGGTCGCCGAGCTGATGTCGGATGCCTACCCGGAGCTGCTCGAAAGCACCCAGCGCGTGGCGGCGGTGGTCAAGAGCGAGGAGCAGCGCTTCGCCCACACCATGACCATCGCCCTGCAAGAATTCGAGAAAGTTGTGAAAGATGCGGCAGGCTCCGCCACGCTCCCCGGCGAGAGGCTGTTCAAGCTCTACGACACCTTCGGGATGCCGCTCGACTGGATTCATGAGATGGCCAACGAGCGCAGCCTGCGAGTAGACGAGGCCGGGTTCGAAGCTGAGATGCGGCGGCAGCGCGAGCGGGCGCGGGCCAGTTGGAAGGGCGTAGCCAAAGAGGTGCTCTCGCCGGTCTATGCCGAGGTGCTGAAGCAGGGACGGACAAGTTTCGAAGGCTACCAGCAGACTACTTCGCACGAGTGCAAGGTTCTCGCCCTGCTTCAGGAAGGCAAGTTCGTTGACAAGTTGCCGCGGGGAGCAAGAGCCGAGGTGGTGCTCGATCATACGCCGTTCTATGCCGAGGCGGGCGGGCAAGTGGGCGACACGGGACGGCTCTTGAAGGAAGAGACGCAGGAACTGGTCGCCGTCGTCGAGGACACCTATTACCCGGTTTCGGGGCTGATTGCGCACCGGGTGGTTACCCGTGCGCCGCTTGGCGTCGGGGACAAGCTGACGGCGGTGGTCGATGCCGAGCGGCGCGAAGCCATCAAGCGCAATCACACCGGCACGCACCTGCTGCACGCCGCGCTGCGCCAGGTGCTGGGCACGCACGTCAAGCAGGCCGGCTCGGTGGTGGAGCCGGGGCGGCTGCGCTTCGACTTCTCGCACTTCGCCTCGGTCGACGATGTGGAGTTACAGGAGATCGAGAAGCTGGCCAACGAGGAGATCATCAAAAATACGCCGGTCGAGACCGCCGTCATGGACCTCGACCAGGCGCTGGAGGCTGGCGCCCTGGCGTTTTTTGGAGAGAAGTACCCCGATCGAGTGCGCGTGGTGGACGTGCCCGGCTTCAGCAAGGAGCTTTGTGGCGGAACCCACGTCCGCCGCACCGGCGACATCGGCCTGCTGAAGATTACCTATGAAGGCAGCATCTCGGCTGGGGTGCGCCGGGTGGAAGCGATCACCGGAACCGGGGCTCTGGAGCATTTTCAGCAGGTAACTCATTTGATACGTGACCTGGCAGGGACGGTCAAGACCACGCCTGCTGAACTGCCTGCTGTCTTGGAGAAACTGATTGAATCACAGCGGGCATTGGAAAAACAGATCGAGTCCCTGCGAATGAAAGCCGCTCAGGCGCAGCTTGCGGATTTAGGCAGCCGCACCAGGACGGTGAAGGATGTAAAAGTGCTCTCCGCCCGGGTGGATGCCAT
>DATMAF010000053.1:0-3751 GCA_035560315.1 Terriglobia bacterium
TTATTCGAAGGTCGGACATTCACCGGCTGGGGCCGTCGATCTCCTGGCGGCCGCGTCCGAAGCTTCCCTGGGTCCGCCAGACGGAGTTCTTCGCCAGCTGGGACTACACTATGAGCTCCAGCAACCAGGTGCTGCGGCGCACCGACAAGTACGGCATCAACGTGTACTTCCACGACGGCGGGCAGTTCCGGGTGATTCCCTTCGACTACGAGCGGGATCATGTGGCCAGAGATTTTGAAGTCTCCCCCGGCGTGCTGATTCCGGCCGGGGGCTATCACTGGAATGTTCTGGTGCTGCGCTACGCCTTCAGTCCCAAGCGCCGCTTTTACGGCGTGCTGGACTACAGCAACCGCTACGGGTACTACAAGGGACAAATGCACAAGTTCCAGCTCACCCCGGGCTTCAAGCTCTCGCAGCAGTTCTCCGTGGAGGCCGATTACCAGCTATACCTCGCCTCGCTACCGGCCCATCCCGGCTACGAGAGCGCCTTCACCCAGCATGTCATGAATCTGGGCGTCAACTATTCGTTCACCAACCAGTGGCTGACGCGGGCCACCATCCAGTACGACAATATCGGGAACTTCTTCGGATTGTACTTTCGCCTGAACTACATCTTCCGGCCCGGCGACGACTTCTTTCTGGTCTACAATGAAGGCCGCCAGGTGGGCGGCGCCCACGATGGCCAGAAGGACCGCACCCTCAAAGCCAAGCTCACCTATTCCTTTGATTTTTGATTTGTTCTAGCGGCGTTCCAGCGGCACCGGCGCCCTCAGCTCCGGAGGGACTTTGGGCATCTGGATCACGATGGGTCCGTCGGGCAGAGCGCGCGGCGCGCTCTGCCAGACTTGCCGTCCCTCGCGGTCGGTCAGAGTGAGCCGCTCGTATTCTTCCGGATGGAAATCCTCAATGTCGATGCGGCCTTGGTCGTCGCTTTCTCCCAGCGTCCCACAGCAGGCCCCGCAGGAGCAAGCTGTCCGGCAGGCGGACAACTGCAAGCCGGCCAAATTCTCTCCGCCAGTGATTCGAAATTGCAGCGGGCGCTTTTCCAATTCCCGCAGAACCACCGTGCTGACCGGGCCGGACGGAGCTCCGATGATGCGCATGTTCTGGTCGGGCTCCTGGGGATCAGCCAGCGCATGGTGCGCCTTGGCCAGCTCGAAGGAGTAAACAGCATCGGCGTCCGGGAAGATGAATTCACCTGCCGCATCGCTCAGCCCCTCCGCCAGCGGCTCGCCTTCGACCGATCCGCAGGGATTGGAGGCGGCCAGCAGCAGCGAGGCGCGCACCCTTACGCCGGCGACCGGCTCGCCGGCTGGATTCACAAAACGAAGCTTGCGAGGCCGGGGGCGGCGCAGCGGTATGGTCAGCTGCTTGCTCTCGCCCTGCGCCACCGACATCCACGCTCCGTTCAGGAACGTAACGGTTACGACGGTTCGTGGTTCCTCTCCAGGCGTTTCGACGCTCCCCATCCACAGGAACGATCCTGAAACGACCGGCGCGAAGGCCTGCGCCTGGAGCAGGACCCGGCCCTCCACATACTGGTCCTGGCAGAGCGCCGGCCTTTCCGAACAGAGCCAGGAGCGGTCGAGAGGAACGCGGACCCCGGCCTCATCTGGGGCAAGGGCGATCCGTTCCCCGCCGCCCCAGACATCCAGGTACAGTTCCGCCTTGGAAAGCCGCGCCGGTTGGCCAGCCTCATCCGCCGGATGAATGCGCAGTTCGGTGGCGGCGTTTTGCGCACCAAGGGCGGTGCGCAGAAACAACGCCGCGCACGCCAGCGCGATCCCCCGGCACGAGCGTTTTTGCAACTCCATGCGGTCGCTCCCTAGGGCACCGGCAGCAGCGGCTTGCGGTCGTAGGGAAGATGCAGGTCGACGGTGTGCAGCAGGATGGCAGTTGTGGTGTAGCTGCCCATCAGATCGCAGAGGTCGATCAGGTTCCGCGTGCCGATCTGCTTGTGCACCCGGGCGAAGGTGTCGGAGCTGACCTTGTGATTCTGGAAAATCTCCCGTCCGAGCTGGATGATGGAGGCCTCTTTCTCCGGCACCCCGTCGAGCGGCTTGCGGTAACGGATGACGTCAATGATAAACGGCTCCAGTCCCTCGCGCAGCGCCACTGGCTCATGCACGGTCCATTCGAAGACCTGATCCATCTCGCGGGAGACCACCAGCCGGGCCAGTTCCTGCAAGCGGCGGCCCAGATCCCGGCCCACGTTTCCTTCCCCGCTGCCGTGCAGGCGGAGCCCGCCGGGGCCCTGGATGCCGGCGAGCGAAGTGGTGTTGGGCGCAACGCGGGCATCGTAGGCGCGCTTGCCTTCTTCATCCAATACTTCGCGCTGGATGAGCGGGATGCGGCTGCGGGAGTCGGGATAGACATCCTGGGGGAGCGACGCGGCATACTCCGCCGCGGTCAGGGCCGGTTTTTCGCCGGCGGTTTGGGCGTCGAGCAGAGCCGGCGCCCACGCCAGCATGGCAGCGAGCGTCAAAACGGACGATGCCGTGGCAACGGCAGGAGACCTTCTCATCGGACACCTCCTTGGCGTCTTCCTCGAACAAAAATGCGGTCAGACTTTCCCACGTTGCTGCGAGTATAGGCAAGCGCGCCGGGGGTTGCAAGCCGCCGGACCGCGGCAGCCAGGCGCGCCTCTTACGAGGTGCTGGCGGCCGGAGAGGCCTGGTAGGCCATCTGCATCAGCTTGCTGATGCGGTGCGGCATGGGCGGATGGGTCGCCAGCAGATCGGCCCAGAAGCCCTCGCGGAATCCCATCCTGCGCCCCAGGGGATCGGCGATGCACAGATGCGCCGTGCCCTTTTTGATGGACTGCGTGGGGGCGTGATCCATCTCGATTTTTTTCAGGGCGGAGGCCAAGCCCAGCGGATTGCGGGTCAGCTCCGCGCCGGTGGCGTCGGCCAGATACTCCCGCTCGCGCGAGACAGCCATGGCCAGAATCTGCGCCAGCAGCGGGGCCAGCACCACGGCAATGATCCAGAGGACGAGAAAGATCATTCCAGCTCCCTCTCCTCCGCCCTTCCCCCGGCGGGAGGAGCGGCCCGAGCCGCCGAAGCGCAGGGAGCGCGCCGCCCAGTCGCTCAGCAACACCACGCCGCCGACCAGCGCCGCGATGGTGGTCATCAGACGGATGTCCAGGTTGCGGATGTGGCTCATTTCGTGGGCGATCACGCCCTGCAATTCTTCGCGGTTGAGCTTTTCCAGCAGGCCGCGGGTGACGGCGATGGAGGCGTTCTGGGGGTCGCGTCCGGTGGCGAAGGCGTTGGGATCCGGGTCGGGAATGATGTACACCTTCGGCATCGGCAAGCCGGAGGCGATCTTCATCTCCTCGACGATGTTCAGAAGCTGGCGCTGCTGCGGATCGGTGGTGGAAGGGTCCACGGGCGTCGCCCCGGCGGAGGAAAGCACGGCGCGGTCCCCGAAGCGCAATCCCCACCAGGCCTGCCCGGAGCCGAATAACAGGGCGAGGACGGTGGCGAGGGGAAAACCCATCCCCGCCGGCGCCTCGCCGCCGAACTCGTTTGCGGCAGCAGGGCCGCTCCCGGGGCTGAAGCCGAAATAGAAAAAGTCAAACCCGAAACCCAGGAACGCGAAGAAGGCGATGAACACGGCGGTTACCAGGGCGGTGTTCCTGCGGTTGGCTCGCTGCTGCTCGTAGAGGTTCATCGCGCCGTGTGAAGCTGCCGGAAGCGGAGCCGCCTATTTCTTCAAGGAAAGGTTCACGGCGGGCACCTCGCGCTCG
>DATMAF010000054.1:0-2074 GCA_035560315.1 Terriglobia bacterium
GCTTCAGGCTGGAGACCGATTCCGATGTGCCGGCCGGCTCCGGCCTCGGCGGTTCCTCGGCGCTGAACATCGCCATATGCGGCGCGCTGGCGGAGTTCACGGGAAGGAAGCTCGCGCCACAACAGCTCCTCGGGCTGGCGCGCAATGTGGAGGCACAGGTCCTGGGCGTGCCCACCGGCGAGCAGGACTACTACGCGGCCCTGTTCGGCGGCGTGCAGGCGATTCATCTGACGCCGCAGGGTATCCGGCCGGAGCAGTTGCAGGTATCCGCCGCAGAGATCGATTCGCGGTTTGTGCTGTGCTACACCGGCGAGTCGCGCAATTCCGGGATCAACAACTGGGAAGTGCAGAAGGCCCATATGGACGGACGCCGCGCCGTCATCCGGCACTTTGATCGCATCGCCGCCATCGCCGCGGACATGCGCTGCGCCTTGCAGGAGCGGGACTGGAACGCAGTGGCCGGCCTGCTGAACCAGGAATGGCAGGCCCGCAAGAAAAATCATCCCGGCATCACCACGCCCGCCATGGAGGGGTTGATGGCGGTTGCGCGCCGCCGGGGGGCGCTGGCCGGGAAGGCCTGTGGAGCGGGCGGCGGCGGCTGTGTGGTCTTTCTCGTCCGGCCGGAGACGAAGCCCGACGTGGAGGCGGCGCTGGTCTCCGCGGGCGCCCGCATCCTTGCGGCGCACGTGTCCGCAAGCGGCCTGCGCGCGCGACGAATTCCCTGACGCCGGCCTTGTTGCGGCCTTCCTTCCGGAAGCGTATATTCATTGCGAGCCAGCGGACCGTTTACCGGCATTGCATCATCGGCACAGTTCCCCCCGAGGAGGCAGGATATGGCGCAACCCGTTCCACAAACCTTTGAGAACCACACGCGCATCGTTCCCCTCTATCACATCGTGCTCTTCGGCATCCTGCTGCTCAATTTCGGCTGGGCCGTGTACCGGCTGTACCGCGACCCCGGCATGGAAGCCATCGTTGGATTGCTGCTGGCCTTCGGCCTGCTGATCCTGTTTTTCTATGCCCGGATGTTTGCGCTGCGGGTGCAAGACCGCGTCATCCGGCTGGAGATGCGCCTGCGGCTGGAGAAGCTGCTGCCCGCCGATCTGCAACCGCGCATCCCGGAATTCACGCCCGGCCAACTGATTGCGCTGCGCTTTGCCAGCGACGGGGAGTTGCCGGATCTGGCCCGGCGGGTGCTTGTCGAGAAGATCGAGGACCGCACCGCCATCAAAAAGCTGATCCGGCAGTGGAACCCCGACTACTTGCGCGCGTAAACGATGCGGGGGCAGCTTCCCCCGAAGAATTGCCATCTCCCGGCATCCGGTGGCGCGGTATAATGGCAGCGGCCAGGCGAGCCAGCGCCTGGAACGAGTCTTCGCACCAAGATCGATTGGGTAAAGGAGTTGCCGCAACATGAACATCCCCCGAGCAGTGGCAATGTGGAACCTCGGCATTGGATTGGCAGCGGCGCTGCTGGGCGCCGCGGCGCTAGCCCGGGCGCAGGGAAGCGTGCCGTTGGAAGTCGGCCAGCACGGCTATGCAGACAGCATTTTTGTCAACGGCAAGATTGTCAGCATGGAGGACCAGGGTTATAACAACAACCCGGGCCGGATCTATGAGGCAATGGCCGTCAAGGGCGGCCGCATCATCGCTCTGAACACCACGGCGTACATCCGGACGCTTGCCGGGCCCAGCACCCAGGTTTATGACCTTGGCGGCATGACCGTAATTCCGGGTTTGATTGACACCCACAATCACAATTTCGGCGGCCAGGTGGGGCCCACCATGGGCATCCGCGCGCCGAACAATGGCATTCAGGTTCGCGTGGAAGCCGGGCGGGACATGGAGGCCACCCGGCTGCGCGTGGAAAACGCGATCCGCGATTCGCTGACCAAGGTGAATCCCGGCGAATGGATCAGCGTGGGGATCGGGGAAAACGAGCAGGAAGGGATCAGCGCCAACCGCATCTTTTCCTGGGTGGTGCGCGGGGAGTTGGAACCCAAGGACCGGCTGACGCGCCTGGCTCCCAATAATCCCGTCATCGTGCAGCAAGCCAGCCGCGCTACCATGAACG
>DATMAF010000055.1:0-2337 GCA_035560315.1 Terriglobia bacterium
GGTTGGTGGGAGGCTTTCGCGTTGATTCCCCCGCCGTCTCGACGAGTGGAGACACACCTTCGCAAGATCAGCGTTCTGTCGCTTCTCGCGAATGGAAAGTGCCATCGCCGTCGGACGGGGGAACGCGGATCCGGCGCGGCAAGTGCGCGGCGAAAACCCTTTTGCGGCTGCCAGGGCGATCGCTGTGATCGCCTTCGGATCGCCTCTTTGGGGCGCACCCTCCATTGACGGTTCCACGACGCTTTGCTGGAATCGCCGCCATGATGCCACGGAAACGCTGCTGGAGTGTTCATCTGCGCTGGTGGCTTTTGGTGCCGGGCCTCGTGGGGCTGGCGACCTTGTCGTCGCCCGCCGACGACTGGCCGCAATGGCTCGGCCCCCGTCGCGACGGCGTGTGGCGCGAGACTGGCATCGTGGGGAAATTCCCCAGCAACGGCCTGACGTTTCGCTGGCGTGTGCCTATCGGCAGCGGCTACAGCGGACCGGCGGTGGCGCAGGGGCGGGTGTATGTCATGGATCGCCAACTGGCTGCCGGCGCCACGAATCCCGCGAACGCCTTTGCGCGCGGAGAAATCCCCGGCCGCGAGCGCGTGCTCTGCCTCAATGAGGCCGATGGCAAGGTTCTCTGGCACCATGCCTACGACTGCATCTACACCGTGAGCTACGCCTCGGGTCCGCGCGCCACCCCGGCCGTGGCCGACGGCAAGGTCTATTCGCTGGGTGCCGAGGGACACCTGTTCTGTCTCGATGCCGTCAAGGGCACGGTTCTCTGGTCGCGCGATTTCAAGAGGGACTTTGGGGCCAAGACGCCGGTCTGGGGCTTTGCCGGGCATCCGCTGGTGGATGGGAACAAAGTCATTTGCCTGGTGGGTGGGGAAGGCAGCGTGGCGGTGGCCTTCGATAAGAATTCCGGCCGGGAACTCTGGCGGGCCTTGAGCGCGAAGGAACCGGGCTACGCGCCGCCCATGATCTACGACTTCGCTGGAAGGCGGCAGCTCATCCTCTGGCATCCGGAGGCCGTGAATGCGCTCGATCCGGACACGGGCCGGCTCCTTTGGACCCACCCCACGGTGCCGTCCGTTCGCTCGGGCATGACCATCGCCAGTCCCCGCCAGGCGGGCGACCTGCTCTTCCTGACTTCGTTTTACAACGGTTCGTTGCTCCTGCGGGTGGGTTCGGGACCGCCCGCCGTGGTCTGGCAAAGTCAGAAGGTCAGCGAAAAGGACACCGATGGCCTGCACAGCGTCATGGCCACTCCGCTCATTGACGAGGGCCACATCTACGGTCCCTGCAGCTACGGCCAGTTTCGTTGCCTGAAGCTGGAGACGGGCGAACGCCTCTGGGAAACCTTCGCACCCACCAGCGGCAAGTCCGAGCGCTGGGGCCATGCCTTCATCATCCAGCACGGTGACCGCAGTTTCCTCTTCAGCGAGCGGGGTGACCTCATTATTGCCCGACTCCGGCCCGAGAACTACGAGGAAATCAGCCGTGCCCGTTTGCTGGAACCGGACAACCAGGATCCGCGGCGGCCGGTGGTCTGGTCGCACCCGGCGTTTGCCAACCGCTGCATCTATGCTCGGAACGACCGGGAATTGGTCTGCGCCTCGCTGGCGCAATAACGGGGGAAAAGCCTCGCTCTTGGTGCGGTTTCCGCCGGCGCGGTCCGAGAATCCCGAGCCCTTTTGACCCGGTGCGGTGGCGAAGATCGAGTTCGAGGTACCCGACATCTTCCACCCCTTTGGCCGCAGTCACGGCGGGATGATCCAGGCGCAAGACACCGCCTTCCCGGTGGCGGACCACAATCCGCAGACCTTCCTGAACATCCCGATCGCCCGTCCCGAGCATTGCCAGAAGGTGCCGCATCGCCTCCGTCGCGCTCACGGTGCGAGTCCTGCCGGCGGGCGCAAAGCAAGGGCATGGCGGCGCCGCCGGATGTCCGGCCGCCCCGGTGAGCGGGTAACTCTGACCTTGGACAGCATTTGTCCGGGTGGAGATGGCAGAGTGGCGGGGTGACAAGATTCCGGTTTCGCGCCGCCGCCCCCTTGGTATGCTGCTGGGCCCGGCCGGAGCCGGACCGTAGTATGTCGTCGGCACTCAATCTGGTTGAGTTGCGCCAACTGTTGGCGGAACGATTTCCGCAAGCGCGCTTCGGCTTGCCAGCGCCGGTCGTTTCCAGGGCGCCGGTGGCCACGGGGGTCCCCGCGCTGGATACGATGCTGGGCGGCGGATTGCCGCGTGGGGAATTGACGGAACTGGTCGGGTCGGCCTGGGGTTCGGGCAGCGGCCTGGTGCTGCACGCATTGCTGCGGCAGGCGGCCCGGGGCGGCCTGTTTACCG
>DATMAF010000056.1:0-5108 GCA_035560315.1 Terriglobia bacterium
ATCCGCATTGTTTCCAATGGGGTCATACTGCCGGCCGCTTTTCTCGACATTCGCAGCCAGGTGCGCTGCTGTGGAGAGCTGGGGTTGCTGGGACTGGCCTTCCATCCCAACTTCACGCAAAACGGCCGCTTCTTCGTGAACTACACCCGGGACGGCCCGGGCGGCATCGAAACAGTCATCTCCGAGTTCTCGGTGTCCGGCTCCAACCCCAATCTTGCAGTCCGGGAGTCCGAGCGAATCCTTCTGACGTTCGGGCAGCCCTTCACAAACCACAATGGAGGGATGATCGCCTTCGGCCCCCATGGCTATCTCTACATCGCCAGCGGCGACGGCGGCTCGGGCGGCGACCCGCAGAACAACGGTCAGAGCCTGAACACGCTGCTCGGGAAGATTCTGCGCATCGACGTCAACTCCGGCGTGCCCTACGGCATTCCTCCGGACAACCCCTTTGCAAGCCAGCCCGGACGCGATGAAATCTTCGCCTACGGCCTGCGCAACCCCTGGCGTTTCTCCTTCGACCGGCATACCGGCCGGCTCTTTGCCGGCGACGTGGGGCAGAACCGCTTTGAGGAGATCGACCTGATCGAAAAGGGCGGCAACTATGGCTGGAAGATCATGGAGGGGGCGCACTGCTTCTCCCCACAATCGAACTGCAATACCGCGGGTCTGATTCTCCCCATTGATGAATACGGCCGCGACTTGGGCATCTCGGTAACGGGAGGCTACGTGTATCGCGGCAGCGCCGTGCCCTCGCTCTCCGGCAAATACATCTTCGGTGATTTTGGCAGCGGCATCCTGTGGGCGCTAACAGAGTTGTCCAGCGGCCAGTGGCGGCGCGAAGAGCTGCTGCGCACGGGACTCAATATCAGCTCCTTCGGCGAGGACGACGCCGGGGAGTTGTACCTGGTGGACTACGGCGGCACCGTGCGCCGCATCACGAGCGACGGCCAGGAGCCGGCCGTTAATGCAGCAGGCCTCGTAAACGCCGCCAGTTTCCTGTCAGGCCCGGTGGCTCCCGGACAGCTCGTATCCATCTTCGGCACCGGCCTCGGCCCGAACCAGGGCGCCGGCACGCAACTCGACGGCTCCGGGCGAATCAGCCGCCTGCTGGCCGGAACCCGCGTCTGGTTCGACGAAATCGCCGCGCCCCTTTTGTTTGCGCGCTGGGATCAGATCAATGCCCAGGTCCCCTATGGAATTGCCGGCCGGAGCAGCGTAACCGTGCAGGTGGAATACCAGGGAATGTTTTCAAACCCTGTTTCAATGGCGGTGGCTCCTGCCGCGCCGGGCCTCTTCACACAGGCGGGCGGCGCCGGGCCAGGGACGATCTTAAATGAAGACCATTCGCTCAATTCCGCCGCCAATCCCGCCGCCCGCGGTTCGCTGGTCGTCCTGTTTGCGACCGGGGAAGGACAGCGTAACCCTGCCGGCGAAGACGGCAAACTGGCCGAGCCTCCCTACCCGGTTCCGCTGTTGCCGGTCTCGGTTACAATCGGCGGCTTGCCCGCGGCCATAGAGTTTGTTGGCGCCGCACCGGGGTTTGCCGGCCTGTTGCAAATCAACGCCCGGGTCCCGGCCGCGACCGCACCGGGAAACGCCGTCCCCGTTGCGGTGCAGATCGGCGGCGCCAGCAGCCAGCCGGGTGTGACCTTGGCGGTGCAGTGAGCGGAATTTCGCTTCTGGCACCGTTCCATGCGGTAGAATACCGTCCAGCCTCGCCGGCTTCTAGAATCGCGCCAAGGGGGAGTGTCATGTCCCAATCCGCCGCACCGACCAGCCTGGGCCGCCTGCTGCGCACCTGGCGCTGGCTGGTGGTGGCCACCAGCCTGCTGCTGTGGTGGATCATCGGGCAGTTTGACAAGACCAATGTGTCGCTGATCATTGCCGAGCCGGCCTTCCTCCAGGAATTGCAATTGGAGGGCCGCAACGCCGAGTTGGGCGGTCTGATGTCCGCCTTCTTTCTCGGCTACGGCGGCTCGATTTTTTTCTGGGGTTTTCTGGTAGACCGTGTCGGCCCCCGGCGGTGTCTGATCGCCGGGACGGTCGGCTGGGGCGCCGTGCTGTTGTGGATGTCCCAGGCCGCCAGCCTCCAAGAGTTGCTGATTGCGCGCTTTCTGCTGGGCGCCGCCGAGGGCAACATGTGGCCCGTGAGCAACGCGCTGACCAACCGCTGGTTCCCCGTTCACGAGCACTCCCGCGCGCAGGCCTTCTGGCTTTCGGGAGCCATGCTGGGCACGGCGCTGGGCATCCCGGTGATGTCAGCCCTGCTGCTGGCCAGCGGCTGGCGCGGCATGATGTTGGGCCTGGCGGCGCTGACCGTAATTCCCATCCTCATCTTCTCGTTCATCGCCAACCGGCCCGGTTCGCAACGCGGCATCCGGCCGGCGGAGGTGGAAGAAATCGAAGCGGACCAGAAACGCAGCGCGGCGGTGCGGAAGATGAGCTTCGGGGAACTGCTGCGGGCCACTTCCTTCTGGTACCTGACGGCCACGATGATCATTTCCACGACCACCATCTACACGCTGATCCAGTGGATTCCCCGCTTCCTGACGACCGAGCGCGGCCTGGCGTTCGACGAGATGACCCGCTGGATCACCGCCGGCTATCTGCTGGCGACCGCGCTCACCTTCGCGGTCGGATACATCGCGGACCGGACCATGCAGCGCGCCCGGACGGCGGCGTGGACGTGCGCCGTGTTTGTCGTTCTGGTGCTGCCGATGGCTTACGGTTTGCCCGCCAGGGGAAGCGCCGTATTGCTGGCGGCTCTGGTGGCGGCTCCGCCGATCATTGCGGCTCTGAACGGAGCGCTGCTGCACACCATGGTGCAGCCGGAAGCGGTCGCCCGGGGCACTGGCATCTATAGCGGCGTCGGGACCATCCTCTCCGCCATCGGGCCGGTGACGTTCGGGGCCCTGATCAACCGGCTGGACGGGGAGTACTGGGGAGGCTTCTTATTCCTGGCTCTACTCAACGCGGCGGGCGCCGCCTGCTACTTCGCTCTGCACCGCGCCGCAAGCCAGCCGGCGGGCGAGAGCTCCGTCCCCGCTGTGGCGGAAGCGGGGCCACCCGGCAGCGGCGGCGTTTCCGTGCCGGAATCGTAACCCGCCGGAGCGCTCTCAAATCACGCCATCAGCGCGAAGCTGCGCAATCCGGGCGGCTGTGTAGCCGAGTTCCTGGAGAATCGCTTCGGTGTCCTGCCCCAGCGCGGGAATCGGGTCCAGCCGCTCCGGGCTGGCCGACAGATGCAGCGGGCTGGCGATGACCGGCACCTCGCCGACCGGGGATTCCACCCGGGCAATCATGCGCCGCGCCAGCGTCTGCGGGTGCGCCAGCACGGCGCCGATGTTGCGCACCAGCCCGTGCGGCAGCCGGGCCTGCTCCAGCTTCCTCAGCCATTCTGCCGACGGGCGGGTCCTGAAAATCTCCTCCAGCATCGGCTCCAGCACGGCGCGGTTCTTCCGGCGGTCTTCGGAGGTTTGAAAGCGGGCGTCGGCCCGCAGGTCGGCCCGCTCGATGACCTGGCGGCAAAAGACGTCCCAGTCCTGCGGGGTCGCCACGGCGACACTAACATATTCGCCATCGCCCGCAAGATACGGCCCGTAGGGTGTCATGTAGTGGTGCCGCATGCCGACGCGCTCGGCCTGCTCACCCCGATGCCAATAGTGGTGGGGGAAGTAGGCCAGCCACGACAGGATCGACTCGAACATCGAGACGTCGATCACCTGGCCCTCGCCGGTTCTCCCGCGCTGCACCAGGGCGGCGAGGATGGCCGCGACTGCGTACATGGAAACCGCCAGGTCGGCGATGGGAATGCTGACCTTGGCGGGCTGCTCCGGCGAGCCGGTCGAGGCGATGAGGCCCGCCTCGCCCTGGATCAGCAGGTCGTAGGCCTTGACGTCGCGGTAGGGGCCGTCTTGGCCATAGCCGGAGATGGAGCAGTAGATCAGCCGCGGATTCTTCCCGCGCAGCAGGGCCGCCCCCAGCCCCAGACGCGCGGCGACGCCGGGAGCAAAGTTTTCAATAAAGACATCCACCCGATCCGCGAGCCGCTGCACGGCTTCGCGCCCGGCGGGCTTCTTGACGTCGATTGCGAAGCTGCGCTTGTTGTAATTCAGCCAGACGTAGCCGGAGGACAGGCCCCGCACGGCGGTGTCCCAGGCGCGGATCAGGTCGCCGGTTCCCGGCTTTTCGATTTTGATGACCTCGGCGCCCAGGTCCGCCAGCACGCGGCTGCAATGGGGGCCGGAGACGGATGCCTCCAGCGAGAGCACCCGGACACCGTCGAGGGCGCGAGGCGCTGGCGATGGTTCAGGCATCCTGCCTCTTCGGGAACAGATCGCGCTGCGGGGCGTAGGCGCGCTTCCAGACCATCACGCTGCGGACGTAGTCGATGACCACCTTGCCCTCCTGCTGCAATCCCCGGGTCCGCACCTTGATGATGCCCCACTGCGGCTTGGATTTCGACTCGCGCTTCTCGAGCACCTCCGACTCCGAGTAGAGCGTGTCGCCGGCAAACAATGGATGGGGCAGCTTGATCTCGTCCCAGCCGAGCGCGAAACCGTTCTCGCTGACGTCGGCGACCCCCATGCCGGCCACAATCGCCAGCGTCAGCGCGCTGTTGATGAGACACCGGCCGAACTCGGTGCGCTTGCCGTATTCGTTGTTGAAATGAATCTGGTTGGTGTTGTTGGTGAGCAGCGTGAACCAGATGTTGTCCGCCTCCGTTACGGTGCGGCCGAGGCGGCACTGGTAGATGTCGCCGACCTCGAAATCTTCAAAGTATCTTCCTTGCCAGCCTGGTTTGATGGCCATCGAACTCCTCCTCGGTTAAAATGATCTTTTCATTTTGCGGCGCAATTGCAATCCTATATACTACGCCCTCGCATCCGGGGCGAGGCAATGGTAACTCCCATGAATCCGTCAAACAGCGAAGAGCGCCAGGCCATCCGCGAGGCCGTGCGCAGCCTCTGCAAGGACTTTCCCGATCCCTACTGGCGGGCGGTGGACAAGCACGAGAAGTATCCGGAGGAGTTTGTCGCGGCGCTGACGAAAAGCGGCTACCTGGCGGCCCTCATCCCGGAAGAGTACGGCGGGGCGGGGCTGGGGAT
>DATMAF010000057.1:0-2555 GCA_035560315.1 Terriglobia bacterium
CCTGGCGATGGCGCTGGTTCCGGCGATGGCCATGAACGAGCCGCTGGAGATCGAGGATGCTGCGCCGGTCTCGCCGAAGCTGCTCCAGGCAGCGGACCAGGTTCAGGAAGTCCTGCATTGCTGGGAACCGCTGCTCGCGAAGATTCCCATTTGCTGCCGGCTTGCCGAAGCGAAGAGAGGGAGCGATGCAGTGGGCTCGTTTTTCTCAGGCGGGGTGGATGGAAGCTACACATTTGCGCGGCATGCCGATGAGATCAGCCATCTCGTCTTCATCCGGGGATACGACATTCCGCATGACAACCAGAGCGTTTTCGCGACGGCGCAGGAAGAATATGGCGAATTTGCGCGGCGGGGGGGCAAACGGCTGGCGTTTGTGGACACCAACCGGCAGCAGTTGAACCGGGATCTGCTGGGTCCGCTGGTAGGGAAGAAGAACGGCTTCACCTCGCGGCACATCATTGCGTGCCGCTCGCAATCCTCCGGCACCATCATGGCCAGCGTGGGCCTGGCGCTGGGGTTCCCGCGATTCTACATCGCCACGGGAGTCACGTACTGCGATATGTCTCCCTACGCCGGGCTTTCTCCCGTGCTCGACCGGCTCTGGCGCACGGAAGCGACCGAGTTCATCCACGACGGCATGGAGGCGCACCGGAACGAGAAACTGGCGTACCTCTTCCGCGTTCCGGAGCTGATGAAGTTCCTGCGGGTGTGCCGGCAGGGCGGGGCGTACAACTGCGGGAGGTGCAGCAAATGCCTGCGGACGATGATCCCGCTGCGCCTGCTGGGGCTCTCGGCGCCGACGCTGCCCCCGCTGCGGTCGCTGCGTCCCCTCCGAAAACTTTGGGTTCACGGTCCCGAAGAACTGCTTTTTTATGAAGACAACCTCCGCTTGGCCGAGCAGAAGGGCGATCGCCGGCTCGCCCGCATCCTGCGCAGCCGGATTCTGTGGTTCCACCTGCGGCAGCACCTGAAGCTGGCCGACCGGCTTTTGTTCCGGGAATCCGGGCGGCGGGCGATTCACGGCCTGCGCGGCATGATTCCGGGCCGCGCCCGGCCAGCGCCGGAGGCAGCGCAGTAATCCGTTCCGCGGGGCGGCTGCTTTGTTGTTATGAGAATTACGGAGATTGAAATCACCCGCGCGGGGCAACTCCAGGAACTGTCCGGGAGGCTTGGGAATTTTCGCCTGTGGTGGCGGTTTCCGGCGGACTGCACGGTCTGGGCGCGGGGCGACGCGTTTCTGACGATGGCGCTGCTGCCGGCGATGGCCATGGGCGAGCCTGTGGAGGTGGAATCCTCCGCGCCGGTTTCGCCGAAGCTGTTTGCCGCCCTCGACCACGTGCAGGACATCTTTTGCGACTGGGACGCCCGGCTGCGGAAAGTTCCTCTACAGGCGGCGCTGGCGGAGCCGGAGCCTGCCGATGGCGTGGGCTCATGCTTCTCGGGCGGGGTGGACGCCGGCTACACCTACTGCCGGCACGCCGCGGAGATCAGCCACTGGATTTTTCTGCGCGGGCACGAGATTCCGTTCCACGATACAGGCGTTTTTGACGCCGTCGAGCAACGCCTGCGGACCCTTGCGGCCGGGGAGGGCAAGACGCTGGTATGGGTGGAAACCAACCGGCAGAAGCTGAACATGCAACTGGAGCGGTTGTTTCCCGGCTCGGGCGTGCGGGGAGACGGCGGCTTTTGGGGACTTCTGAACAGCCAGGGGCTGGCGCAGGGCAGTATCCTGGCCGCGACCGCCCTGGCGCTGGGTCTGAAGCGGGTTTATATCGCGTCCGACCATACCTACCGGGAACTGTTTCCCTGGTCCTCGCACCCGGTGCTGACCCCGCTGTGGTCCACGGAGGCGACTGAATTCGTTCTCGACGGCGCGGAGGCACGGCGAAGCGAAAAGCTGCGGTTCCTGAGTGCGCATCCGGAACTGATGAACATTCTCCGGGTGTGCCGGGAGGGCGGGGCGTACAACTGCGGAGCGTGCGGCAAGTGCGTGCGGACGCGGCTGACGCTGCGGCTGCTGGGGCTGTCGGCGCCGACGCTGCCCCCGCTGCATTCGCTGCGTCCGCTGCGCAAGGTCAGGGTGGCGGATATCTCCGATTGGACCTATTTTGAGGACAACCTGCGCCTGGCCGAGGAAGCGGGCGACCGGGCGGCGGCGCGGGTGCTGCGGTGGAAGATGCTGTGCTATTCGCAGCGGGAACTGCTGAAAAAATTTGATGAGGAGCTCTTGGGAGGCGCCCTGAAGCAGCTTGTTGGGAAGGCCCGGCGGCTGCGCCCGCGGCGCGCGGCGCCGGCCTCCGCGCTTCCACCCAAACCCCAGCCGGCCTTGCCCGCCAGAGGGCCAGCCGGGGAAGAAGAAATGGCGCCGGCTTCCGCCAGCGGGAAAGGCAGGCGATGAGGCTCTGGGCAGACCGCCGGGAACTGCGTTGCGTGCTATTCCATGACGTCTCCGACCAGCCCACGCCTTTCACCCGAGGGCTGGGGATCACCATGGGGACGGCGGAGTTCGAGGCGCGCATCCGCTACCTGGCAAGGCACTACACGCCGGTGAGCTT